>JAEXJH010000290.1 GCA_023445955.1 Pseudomonadota bacterium | reverse complement strand
CAGGCCCAGGCCGACCAGCGGCCAGGTCAGCGGCCGGGCGCGGGCGTGGAATTGCAGCAGGATCAGGCCTGTGACGGTGAAGATCACGCAGGCCCCGGCGAAGATGTCGATGAACCAGCTCCACGCCTTGCCGGCGTTGCGGCCCTTGTGCAGGTCGTTGAGCAGGCTGATCGCGCCGCGCGTGGTCTTCTCGTGCTCGACGGCGCCGGTTTCGCGGTCGATAGAGACCCAGGCGTCGCCGCCCGGTCGGGCCAGGGCGACATAGACCTCGTCGGCCGACCACTCGCCCTCGCGGCCCGCGACGTCGGCGCCGACGGCCTTGTCCAGGAACGGCTCGAGCGCGACGGGCAGGGGGCGCTTGCCCTCTTCCGGGCCCTTGGCCAGCAGGGCCAAGAGGTCGGGCGGCAGGGTCGCCTTGCGCGACACCACCAAGGGCTTGGCCTCGATCTGGCCGGCGTGGTTCAGGGTGAAGCCGGTGATCGCGAACAGCAGCATGCCGATCAACGACACGGCCGCGCTGATCCAGTGCCACTGATGCAGCTGCTTCAGCCAGAAAGAGCGGCGATGCTGATCGGCGGCGGATTTCACGGCGTGCTGACGAACCTTGGCGTTGAGAGGCTCGTCCTTACTTGAGAACGAATTGCAATTTCAAGCCACAAGACTCGGCTTGGCGGTTCGGCGCCCAAAAGAAGGCCTACTGCACCGAGGCCGGCGCGCCGCGGGCCAGGGCGCCCAGTAGGGTGCTGGTCGCGACCGGCTTCCTCAGTATGGGGCCGTCATCGACGCCCGGCTCCTGGTAGCCGGTCAGGTAGACGAACGGGATGCGCCGGTGAGTCAGGGCCTTGGCGACCGGGCCGATCGATTGGCCGCCCAGATTGACGTCCAGCAGGGCGCGGTCGATCGGCTGGTCGGCCAGCAGGCCCAGCGCCTCCTCGATCGTGCCGGCGGGGCCGATCACCTTGGCGCCGGCGGCGGTCAGCACGCGGGCCAGCTCCATGGCCACCACGGCCTCGTCCTCGACCACCAGCACGCGCTGGTTTCGCAGGGCCGGGCTGTCGTCGAGGCTCGCCCCGGGCCGATAGACCGGCGTGCTCTCGGTGGCGCGGGCCTGGGCGCCGGTCGGGATGTCGAGACGGACCTCCAGGCCCTCGGGCCGCCAGTCCAGGGCCACGCGGGCGGCGGCCTGCTTGACGGCGTTGGCGATCAGGGTCGAGCCGAAGCCGCGCCGCTGCGGCGGGACGACCCGCACGCCGGCCGTCTCGCGCCAGACCAGGCGCAGGGCGCCCCCAGGAGAGCCATTTGGCGGATCCCAGGCCCAGGTGACGGAGAGGCGGCCTTCGGGCCGGGCCAGCGCGCCGTACTTGCTGGCGTTGGTGGCCAGCTCATGGAGCACCAGGGCCAGGGACTGGGCGGCCTGGGCGTCGATCAGGGCCGGCGCGCCGTCGATGACCAGCTGCTCGGCGCCCTCGCAGCGATAGGCGTCCAGCTCCAGGCGCAGAAGGTCGTGCAGGTCGACGCCGCTCCAGCGGGTGGTCGACAGCAGGCTGTGGGCGCGGGCCAGCGAGCCGATGCGGCCCGACAGCGCCTCGACATACTGGTCCTTGCTGTGGAACGGGGTCAGCTGGGCCAGGGACTGGACGACGGCCAGCACGTTCTTGGCCCGGTGGTCGACCTCGCGGATCAAGAGGCGCTCGGTCTCGACGGCGCGCTTGAGGGCCTGGTCGGCGCGGGCGCGCTCGCTGGCCGTCCAGATCAGCTCGGCGACGTCGGCGGCGAAGGCGATCTCGTCGGGCGCGAACGTCCGCGGCTCGGGGTGGCAGACATAGACATAGGCCGACAGCGCGCCGGCCTTGACCAGCGAGATGGTCATGAAGGACCGCACGCCGAGGGCGGCATAGGCTTCGAGCGCGTCGGGCGCGTTGGTGCGGTGGTCCAGCGCCACGTCGCCGACCGTGACCGCGTGACCGGCGCGCATGTCGGCGCTCATCGACGCGCCGAAGTCGTCGAGGCGGATCTGCTGGCCCCTCAACGGCGCGACGCTGCGATCGGCCCCGCCGTCGTCGGCGACGATGTCGGCCACCTCGCCGGCGCCGTCCATCTCGGCGTAGCCGGCTCGCGCCACGCCCAGCTGGTCGGCCAGCATCCGCGCGGCGGTCTGGGCGATCGCGAGCAGGTCCGCCTCGTCGCGCAGCTTCTGGCCCAGGTCCAGCAAGGCGCCGCGCCGTCGCTCGCCCGCCAGCATCCGCTCCAGCTCGGCGGCGGCCGTCTTGCGGTCGGTGATGTCGTTGACGAGGATGTAGTAGCCGGGGATCTCGCCGTTGCGCGTGACGTCGGGCACGTACTGGGCCTCGATGTCGCGGACCCCGGCGTTGCGGTAGTTGAACTGCGCTTCGAAGGTGACGCTCTCGCCGGACAGCACGCGGGCGACGTGGGGGCGGATGCGGTCATAGGCTTCGGGTCCCAGCACCTCGGCCAGGGTCTTGCCCTCGATCTGCGAGCGCTCGACCCCGAACCAGCGCTCATAGGCGCGGTTGACGAAGCGATAGCGCTGCTCGCGGTCGACATAGCTGATCAGGATCGGAACGGCGTCGGCCATCGCGCCGGAGAACACGGCGCGGCGTTCCGGCGGCGGATAGGGTGGCAGGCCTTGGTCGTCTCGAGACATGCGCCGACGCTCAATCCTGTCGAAGAGCCAAGCCTCACCGTGTCACGTTGTGATCACAGTCTGAACGGGTGTGCGGTGAGACATACGGTCGCAGGAGCAACCATCCCGCGAGCTCTACTGTTCCACGTCCGAGGCCCGTCGGTATGTGACGACCAGCACATCGCGCAGGGCGGGTTGGGCCGGATCATGCGGCCGGATCGGGGTGACGCCGTGCAGCACCCGGTGGTCGTCCAGGAACACCGCGTCGCCGGGCGCGGTCAGGGTGAAGGAGCCCAGGCTCGTCCCGTCCGGCGCGAAGATGTCGGTGACGCCGCTGTCGACGTTCTGCCGATCCACCAGCATGACGATCACCCAATCGACGCCGTCGCGGTGCGCGCCCTCGGGCGTCGGCTGGCCGGCCTCGCCCGCGCGGGCCTCGATGCGGAACTGGTGCAACTCGACGTGCCAGGGGCCGGCGCCGAAGAGCTCGAGCCCGGCGCGGATGGTCCCCTGCGTGACCGGGTGGTCGGCGATGGCGTCGGCGACGGGCTCGAACCAGCGCTGCACGCCGCCGTTCAGCGGGTTGTAGTCGCGGCTCTGCCAGTGCGGCTGGTGCGGCTTGCGGGTGATCTCGCCAGCCTCGGCGGCGAAGGCCGCGAACCGCCGTCGGCGATAGCGGCCGCCGTCGGCCATGAAACCGTCCAGCGGCAGGTCGTTCCAGCTCTCGGCGAAGCCGGCCCAGTCCCGCGCACCGATCAGGGCCTTGGTCTCGGTGGCCTCGAAGCGGACGAAGCCGTCGTCCTCCAGCCCGCTCAAGCGACCGCGTCCGGCTTGAAGAACACGCCCAGCTTCAGGCTGCGGGCGATGCGCTCGGCCTTCTGGCCGACGATGGCGGCGCGCGGGGCGTCGAACAGCTCGACGCAGGTCTGATGAAACAGGTTCAGCCAGGGCATGAACAGGCCCTCGGTCAGGTGCGGGATCTTCTGGTGAACCGTCACCGGCTGGCCCTTGTAGCGGCCGGTGGTGTTCAGCACCGACGACCAGAAGTCCTTCAAGGTCGCCATGTGGTGCGGCCAGCCGTCGGGGCCGATGGCCTCTTCGAAGATCGGACCCAGCCGGTGGTGACGACGGACGCGGGCGTAGAAGGTCTCGACCAGGGCGTCGATCTCGGCGTCGTTGAACTGAGGGGGCGGTACGGCCATGGCGGGGAACATGGTGCGTTGGGGGCGTGAGCTGAACCCTGAGCGAGATCAAACTTGGCTTGCGATTGTTACTTAAGGTGCGCGCTGACCAAATCTCCTCCCCCGTTGGGGGAGGTGGCCCAGAGGGCCTGAGGGGGCAGCTCCGCAT
>JAEXJH010000289.1 GCA_023445955.1 Pseudomonadota bacterium | reverse complement strand
TTCACAGGTTGTTAACGAAAAACTCGCGGCCGGGCCGTTGACGAGTCATTCACCAGTATGGCCCCATATGTGGGTTGGGGGGGCTCCTCAGCCACAAGATATAGCGGCTGAGCCGGGGTATTCCCTTCTCCGGAACACGCTGATTGAGCAATGGATTTGGTCATGAACGGCAGTGAAGCGGCGAAGACGAGCGTTCGGAACGAAGCCCGCCTGGCGGCGATCAAGCCCGCCAAGCGCCCGCAGCTGGCGCTGGTGCAGAAGGTCGAGGTCGATCGCTCGCGCGACGCCCTGCTGACCGACTTCGGCAAGACCACCCTGGAAGACCGCTACCTGCTGCCGGGCGAGTCCTATCAGGACATGTTCGCCCGCGTGTCGACGGCCTTCGCCGACGACGCCGACCACGCCCAGCGCGTCTACGACTATATGAGCCGCCTGTGGTTCATGCCGGCGACCCCGGTGCTGTCGAACGGCGGCGCCGACCGCGGCCTGCCGATCAGCTGCTTCCTGAATGCCGTCAACGACAGCTTGGACGGCATCCTGGGCGTCTGGAATGAGAACGTCTGGCTGGCGGCCAATGGCGGCGGCATCGGCACCTACTGGGGCGGCGTCCGCTCCATCGGTGAGAAGGTCAAGGGCCAGGGCCAGACCTCGGGCATCATCCCCTTCATCCGCGTGATGGACTCGCTGACCCTCGCGATTTCGCAGGGCTCGCTGCGTCGCGGCTCGGCCGCCGTCTATCTCGACATCCACCACCCGGAAATCGAAGAGTTCCTCGAGATCCGCAAGCCGTCGGGCGACTTCAACCGCAAGTCCCTGAACCTGCACCACGGCCTGTCGATCACCGACGAGTTCATGCACGCCGTGCGCGACGGGACCAAGTTCGGCCTGCGCTCGCCCAAGACCAACGAGGTCCTGCGCGAAGTCGCCGCCCGCGCCCTGTGGCAGAAGGTGCTGGAGCTGCGCCTGCAGACCGGCGAGCCCTACCTGATCTTCTCCGACACGGTGAACCGCGCCATGCCCTCGTTCCAGCGCGAGCTGGGCCTGAAGGTGCGCCAGTCGAACCTGTGCAGCGAGATCATGCTGCACACCGGCACCGACCACCTGGGCCAGGAGCGCACCGCGGTCTGCTGCCTGTCGTCGGTCAACGCCGAGACCTATCTGGAGTGGCGCGACCACCCGACGTTCATCGAGGACGTCATGCGCTTCCTCGACAACGTCCTGCAGGACTTCATCGACCGCGCGCCCGACGCGGCCGCCACGGCCGCCTACGCCGCCATGCGCGAGCGTTCGGTGGGCCTGGGCCTGATGGGCTTCCACAGCTTCCTGCAGAGCCAGAACGTGCCGTTCGAGAGCGCCCTGGCCAAGAGCTGGAACATGCGGATGTTCAAGCACCTGCGCCGCGAGGCCGACAAGGCCTCGATCGCGCTGGGCGAGGAGAAGGGCCCGTGCCCGGACGCCGCCGATCGTGGCTCGGTCGAGCGCTTCTCGCACAAGCTGGCCATCGCCCCGACCGCCTCGATCTCGATCATCTGCGGCGGCACCAGCGCCGGCATCGAGCCGATCCCGGCCAACATCTACACCCACAAGACCCTGTCGGGCTCGTTCGCGGTGAAGAACCCCTATCTGGAGAAGCTGCTCGAGGAGAAGGGCCACAACACCGACGCGGTGTGGGGTTCGATCCTGGAACACGAGGGCTCGGTCCAGCACCTGGACTTCCTGACCCAGGACGACAAGGACGTCTACAAGACCGCCTTCGAGCTGGATCAGCGCTGGGTGGTCGAGCTGGCCGCCGACCGTACGCCGGAAATCTGCCAGAGCCAGTCGGTCAACGTCTTCCTGCCGGGCGACGTCGACAAGTGGGACCTGCACATGCTGCACTGGATGGCGTGGGAACGCGGCGTGAAGTCGCTGTACTACCTGCGCTCCAAGTCGGTGCAGCGCGCGGCCTATGCCGGCGCCGAGGACAAGGCCGAGACCGTGGCCAGCGGCTTCGACGTCCCGGAAAAGACCGACTACGACGAGTGCCTTGCTTGTCAGTAGGGGCCTGCCAATAAAGCTCAGGCTCCAGCTCTGAAAATGTGACGGCGGCGCGAGAAATCGGGCCGCCGTTTCACGTTCGGGGAACCCTAATCCGCCACAATGGGTTCAGCCCCTGTGCGATTTCGTCACGATGGACAGCGGACGAAACGCGCGTAGGCTGGGCTCTGAGTTGGATTGGGGAATCCGTGATGCGGGTCGCTGGGGAGCGCGCCGTTTTCTGCTTGATGGCCATGGTCGCCGCCATGGTGACTGGCCACGCCGGTGTCGCTTGCGCGGCCCAGAAGGCCGGTAAGGTCAAGCCCGTCTCCGACGCCAAGCCCGCCGCTCCGATATCCTTCCAGGTCAAGCCCGAGAGCCTGCGTCCGCTGGACCCGCAGAGCGCCGCCGGCTTCGCCGCCTATGACGTCGACGCCCCCGCGGGCGAGGTCGGTGGCGGTTTCGCCCTGTCGCCCGCCGCCGCCCAGGCCGGCGACGCCCGCATCCTCGACGCCGACCGCTATTATGATGGCGCAGGTCCGGTGACCTGGCGCTCGAACGCCTTCAGCCACCAGGCCCAGGCCGGCGGTCCGATCGACTCGGTCCGCGTCTCGATGGCCAACGCCTCGCCGACCGCCGCCTACGCCCCGCTGACCTTGGTTCGCCCCGACAGCGACGCCTACGAATATCGCGACGTCGACGTCACGGTCACTCGCGGCTGGCCGTCGGCCGTGTCCCTGGCGGGCCGCAAGTTCGCCCTCGACGTCACCCCGCACGCCGGGCTCGGCTATGGCGCGGCCGGCGGCTCGGCCGAGGCCGGGGCCACCCTGCGCGTGGGTCGGAAGACCAATGTGGGCGACCGCGTCACCAACGCGTTGGGCGTCCAGGACGGCGCGACCTTCGGCGATCGCGGGCGCTGGTACATCTTCGCCGCCGCCAGCGGCCGGGCCGTGGGCCTGAACATGCTGCGTGGCCAGAACGGCGACTGGAGCCGTGCGGGCCTCACCCAGGACACCGCCAGCAAGCTGATCGGCGACAGCCAGGCGGGCGTGGCCTGGCGCAAGGGGCCGATGCAGGCTTCGCTGGGCTACATCCACCGCGCCATCAAGGCCCGGGGCGACGGCATCATGGGCCTGGCGAGCCAGAAGGACGACGTGGTCGCCCTGTCGTTCAGCCTCAAGCCCCAATGGTAGATGGGCCAAGGCCCTATTAAGCTTGTGTTCCCGGCTGCTTTCATGCAGCTAGCGCCGGTCCCGTCCACAAGCCGTCCAGCGAGATCATGAGCGATAGCGAGCCCCCGCGCCGCAAGACCCTGAGCCTCAAGAGCCCGGTCGCCGCCCCCGGCGGTCCGCCGCCGCTCGAGCGCATGGTCAAGCCGTCGGCCCGCGCCACCGTGTTCACGCCGCAGGCCGCGCCGCCGCCTCCGCCGCCGGCCCCCGCGCCGACAGGCGACTGGAAGTGCAAGCCGTGCGGCACGCGCTTCGACCCGCCGACGGACATCCCCGACGAAGACTCGGTCCGCTGCCCCTCGTGCAACGCCCGCCTGGGCCTGGCTTCGGACTTCCGCAGCGATCCGCCGAACGTGGCCAAGCTGCGCGCGCGCTGGCTGAAGAAGGCCTAGACCAGCAGGCTGGCGAGACTGGCGCTGAGTTCCGCGCGGCGGAACGGCTTGGTCAGCCGCGCCAGATGCGCCGGGATCCCGTCCTCGTCGGCATAGCCCGAGACGATCAGCACTGGCAGGTCGGGATAGTCCTTGGCGAGCGCCTGGGCCAGGTCCGTGCCGCTGAGGCCGGGCATGATGTGGTCGGTGACCACGAGATCCGGACGCAGGTCGCCGCGGATCCGCATCAAGGCGTCTTCGGCCGAGGCCGTCTCGATCACCAGATAGCCAAGGTCGGTCAGCATCTCGGCGGTGCTGAGCCGCACGGCGTCCTCGTCGTCGACGACCAGGGCCACGCCCGCCTGGCCGGGATCATGCGAGGCCTCGGCGGGCCTGGCGGCGACCTCGGCGGGGCGCGCCTGGCTGACGGGCAGCAGGAGATCGATCTGCGTCCCCACGCCCAGCTGGCTGCGCAGCTGCATGGCGCCGCCCAGCTGCCGCGCCAGGCCCTCGACCATGGAGAGCCCCAGGCCCGTGCCCTTGCCCACGCCCTTGGT
>JAEXJH010000288.1 GCA_023445955.1 Pseudomonadota bacterium | reverse complement strand
TCCTGCCCCGCTTGCGGGGGAGGTGGATCGCTGCGGATACGCAGCGAGACGGAGGGGGCGCTTCCCTACTCTCTCTGGTCAGACCTTCCCCGCATCCTCCGCCCACGCACCGTGGCTCCGGCGCCGCACTGGCCCACCAAAAGGTCCGACAGTCTGCGCCGCTCAAGGTCTGACCACGTTGACTTCGGAGGACTTACCTCGTAACCGTGTTCTCGTGTGACCGCTACCACAACGCGTCGGGCCCGATCGGCCCAGGGAAGGGGCCGGGTCTGCGTGGCGACAATGAACAAGTGCGCAGAGCACAGACTCTTAGGGGAGAAACATGCGATCCATCCGACACCACGGTTCCGCCAAAATTTCCACGAGGCGTCTGGCCCTGATCGGCGCGACGTGTCTGACCACTCTCGTGATCGGCGTCGCCGCCCACGCCCAGACCGCGCCCGCCTCGGCCGCCGCGCAGGACACGGCCGTCGAGGAGGTCATCGTCACGGGCTACCGCTCCAGCCTCGCGGCCTCGACCAACGCCAAGCGCGACGCGGTCGGCTTCCAGGATTCGATCTTCGCCGAGGACATCGGCAAGTTCCCCGACACCAACATCGCCGAGTCCTTCAACCGCGTCCCCGGCATCACCATCAGCCGCGAAGTCAGCGGTGAAGGCCTGAACATCGCCATCCGGGGCCTGGGCAGCAACTTCACCCGCGTGCTGCTGAACGGCGCGCCGGTGGCGGTGGCCTCGACGGGCCGCACCGACGCCCAGAGCACCGGACGCGACGTCGATCTGGACATGTTCCCGACCGAACTGTTCAGCCAGCTGAGCGTTAACAAGTCGCCGCTGGCCAGCCTGGTCGAGGGCGGCGCCGCCGGCACCGTCAACATGCGCAGCGCCCGTCCGTTCGACGGCAATGGCCGTCGCGTCAGCTATTCGGTGCAGGGCACCAAGGGCCAGCACGCCGACAAGTGGGGCGGCCGCGGCTCGTTCATCGCCAGCGACACCTGGGGCGATTTCGGCGCCCTGGTCGGCGTCACCGCGGTGCGCAACTACGTCAACACGCCGGGCTTCGAGACCATCGGCTGGACCAACGCCAACCTGTCGGTCTCGACTCCGACGAACCCCAATCCCAATGCTCAGTGCGCTGGGCTAGCGACCTCGTGCAACACCACCGGCGGCGGCAACTGGACGATCCCGGGCGTAGTTCCGGCCAACGCCGGCAACAACCTGGTCACCGGCGCGATCCTCAACCAGGCGGCCCTGCTGGCGCTGAACCCCGGCCTGACCATCCAGCAGATCGACAACGCCCTGATCCCGCGCCTGGGCCGCCCGGCCCAGAACTTCGGCCGTCGCGACCGCGTCAACGCCATCGCCTCGTTCGAGTGGAAGCCGACCGACGACCTGCACGTCTACCTGGACAGCATGTACGGGAAGAAGAAGAACGACCTGAAGCGCATCGACCTGGACTGGGTCGGCCGCAACGGCGCGGCGATCCCGATCAACATGAAGGTCGACCGCAGCGACTGCTCGAACGGCTGCGTCGTCACCGAGGGCACGTTCGCCAACGCCCAGATGTTCATGACCTACCGGCCGTTCCTGGAGAACACCACCTTCTACGGCGCCAATCCGGGCTTCGACTGGCAGATCGGCGAGAAGCTGAAGGTCGAGGCGCAGGCCAACTACACCAAGAGCAAGTTCCACCGGGAATCGCCCAGCGTCCTGCTGATCACCCCGGCCAGCTCGGGCCTGACCGTCACCTACAAGAACGACGGCGGCATCCCCAGCATCAAGTCCAGCGCCGACATCAACGATCCCAAGAACTTCGGCTGGCCGGGCGGCCGGGTGAACATCCAGGACGAGCGCCGCGAGACCGAGACCAAGGGCGTGCGCGGCAGCCTGACCTGGGGCGACGAGCACTTCAATCTGAAGTTCGGCGGCGCCTATGACGACGTCACGCGTCGCATCACCGCCTATGACAACAGCCAGGCCTGGCAGAACGCGATCTGCGGCAACAACCCCAGCGTCTTCCTGCCCTCGCCCAACACCCAACCGGCCTGTAACGGCGACAACCTGCCCGGCACGCCGGCCGGCTATCCCAACTATCCGGGCTATGGCGCGAACTACACCGCCGGCAAGACCGGTCCGGTGACCTATGCCGGCTCGCTGATCCCCAACAGCGCGATCAGCAGCTATCTGAAGCCGTCGTCGTTCGGCTTCGTGACGCTGGACTGGGACCGCCTGGCCAAGGACGGCCAGTACGCCAAGTACCACGACAACGCCCCGGTCTCAGGCGCGTCCAACACCGGCGCCTCGGGCGGCTTCATCGGCGAGAAGACCTACGGCCTGTTCGCCGAGCTGAACGGCGTGGCCACCCTGGCCGACAACGACCTGCACTATAACGCCGGCATGCGCTGGGTGCGCACGCAGCAGACGATCGGCGGCATGGTCTCGATCGCCGATCCGCGCAACACCCCGGCCAGCCTGCCGGCCGGCCAGACGCAGATCGCCGACGGCTCGCGTTATCCCAACATCACCAACCAGACCTATATCGACAGCGAGTACGACAACTGGCTGCCCAGCGCCTCGGCCTCGTACAACGTGTCTGAGCACGCGGTGGTCCGGGCCTCGGTGTCGCGCACCATGACGCGCCCCGATCCGAACGCGCAGCTGCCGGGCCTGAATTTCAGCACCCCGTCGGCCGACGCAGGCACGGTCGGCAACTCGGCGCTGAAGCCCTACATCTCCGACAACATCGACCTGGGCTTCGAATACTACACCGGCGGCGAGGGCTATGTCGGTTTCGCCACCTTCCGCAAGTCGGTGGAAGGCTTCACCAAGCCCGACCTCGTCGTGGTTCCGTTCGGCGCCCTGGCCACCTACGGGGTGACCTATGACACGCTGACCGACGCGCAGAAGCGGGCGATCGACGCCCGTGGCGGCCCGACGGGCGCCACCGTCGTCCTGCAGCAGCAGGTCAACGCCTCGGGCAAGCTGACGGTCAATGGCCTGGAAGCCAACTGGGTCCAGCCGCTGGACTTCCTGCTGGGCGACATCGGCCTGAAGGGCTTCGGCTTCGTGGCCAACGGCACGATCATCGACCAGAAGGGCGAGGGCGCCGCGCCGGCCACGGCCCTGGGCGTGGCCAAGTACACCTACAACCTGGTGGGCTACTATGAGCGCGGCGGCGTGATGGTCCGTGTCTCGACCACCTACACCAAGGGTTCGCAGCAGAGCGGCACGAACCAGAACGGCATCCCGAACGCCGCCATCTTCAGCGACGACTACCGCCAGTACGACTTCTCCTCGAGCTTCGATCTGGACCAGATCCTCAAGCGCAAGGGGCTGCCGCAGCTGACCTTCGACGTCGTCAACTTCACGGGCGCCAAGCAGCGCAGCTACTTCCAGTTCCCGAACGCCACCTTCACCTCCTACGACCCGGGCCGGACCATCATGGTCGGTCTCCGCGGCCGGTTCTGATCCTCCTCCTCCAACCGGCTTCACTGGGGCGGCGCGTGGGCCGCCCGTTTGTTTTT
>JAEXJH010000287.1 GCA_023445955.1 Pseudomonadota bacterium | reverse complement strand
TGAAGGGCGGGGCCTACTTCCCGATGACGGTGAAGAAGCACCTGCGCGCCCAGGAGATCGCCGCCCAGAACCGCCTGCCGTGCGTCTATCTGGTCGACAGCGGCGGCGCGAACCTGCCGCACCAGGCCGAGGTTTTCCCCGACCGCGATCACTTCGGCCGCATCTTCTTCAATCAAGCCCGCATGAGCGCCGTGGGCATCCCGCAGATCGCCTGCGTCATGGGCTCGTGCACCGCCGGCGGGGCCTATGTTCCGGCGATGAGCGACGAGACGGTGATCGTCCGCAACCAGGGCACCATCTTCCTGGCCGGCCCGCCGCTGGTGAAGGCCGCCACGGGCGAGGTCATCAGCGCCGAGGAGCTGGGCGGGGCCGACACTCACGGCCGCCGCTCCGGCGTCGTGGACCACGTGGCCGAGAACGACGAGCACGCGCTGGAGATCGTCCGCTCGATCGTCGCCAACCTCAACACCATTAAGCCCGACCAGCTGGTGCTGACCGAGGTCGAGCCGCCGGCGTATAATCCGGAAGAGCTCTACGGCATCGTTCCGACCGACGTCCGGGCGCCCTACGACGTCCGCGAGGTGATCGCCCGCATCGTCGACGGCAGCCAGTTCGACGAGTTCAAGGCGCTGTACGGCACGACCCTGGTCTGCGGCTTCGCCCGCATCTGGGGGCAGCCAGTGGCGATCCTGGCCAATAACGGCGTGCTGTTTTCCGAAAGCGCCGTGAAGGGCGCGCACTTCATCGAGCTGGCCTGCAAGCGCAAGATCCCCCTGATCTTCCTGCAGAACATCTCGGGCTTCATGGTCGGCGGCAAGTACGAGGCCGGCGGCATCGCCAAGGATGGCGCCAAGCTGGTCACGGCTGTCGCCTCGGCCGAGGTGCCCAAGTTCACCGTCCTGATCGGCGGCAGCTTCGGGGCCGGCAACTACGGCATGTGCGGCCGGGCCTACAGCCCGCGCTTCCTGTTCACCTGGCCCAACTCGCGGATTTCGGTGATGGGCGGCGAACAGGCCGCCAGCGTGCTGGCCACCGTCCACCGCGACGCCGCCAAGTGGACGCCGGAGGAGGCGGAAGCCTTCAAGACGCCGATCCGCCAGCGCTACGAGGATGAGGGCAATCCGTACCACGCCACCGCAAGGCTCTGGGACGACGGCATTATTGATCCGGCGCAAACCCGCGACGTGCTGGGTCTCGCAATCTCGGCTTCGCTGAATGCGCCGATCCCGGAGACGACCTTCGGCGTTTTCCGGATGTAGCGTCGAAAAAGGAACGAGCCCGCCATGACCAACCCGATCGCCGATCCTATCGTCGAAGTGCCCGACACCGAGACCATGACCCCGCTCGTCCACATCGACAGCACGCCCGACGGCGCGGTGACGGTCTGGATCAACCGGCCCGACAAGAAGAACGCCTTCGACGCCGAGACCATCTCGGGCCTGCGCCAGGCGTTCGAGACCCTGCACGGCGCCGAGGGCGTACGGGTGGTGTTCCTGCGCGGCGTCGGCGGCGCCTTCAGCGCGGGCGCCGACCTGTCGTGGATGGGCGCGGCCGTCGAGTGGGACGAGGACGACAATCGCGCCGACGCGCTTGAGCTGGCCCATATGCTCAAGGCCCTGCACGACATCCCGGCCCTGACCGTGGCCATGGTCGAGGGCCCGGCCTTCGGCGGCGGCGCTGGCCTGGTGGCCGCCTGCGACCACGCCATCGCTCTGGTCGACGCCAAGTTCTCGTTCTCCGAGGTCAAGCTGGGCCTGACCCCGGCGACCATCAGCCCCTACGTCATCCAGGCCTTGGGTCCGCGCACCGCCAAGCTGCTGTTCGCCACCGGCCGCGTGTTCGACGCCGACGACGCCTGGGGCTACGGCCTGGTCGACGAGGTGTTCGAGGACGTCGCCAGCCTGGAGGTCGCCCGCGACGCCCTGATCGAGGAAATGGCCCCGTGCGCACCCGGCGCGATCGGCGACGCCAAGGCCCTGGTCAACGACTTCGTTGGTCAAAAGATCGACAAGGGCCTGATCGAGGAGAGCGCCAAACGCATCGCCCGCCGCCGTGTGTCGGAGGAGGGGCAAGAAGGGGTGCGCGCCTTCCTCGCCCGTCGTAAACCGTCCTGGGCTGAATAGACTCAACCGTTGGGGGCGTAGGGCGTGATCACTGGGGCGGAACTGGAAGCGGCGGCGGCGGATTCGGCGGGCGGTTATATCCGGCCAAAGCAGAAGCCGTTCGACCACAAGGGCGAGCTTTGCAAGAACTGCGGCACGCCGCTCGAAGGCTGGTTCTGCCACAGCTGCGGCCAGAACGCCGACACGCACCACCGGTCGATCCTGCACCTGATCTGGGAGGCCATCGAGGGGATGTTCCACCTCGACGGTCGCTTGGCCAACACCCTGCCGCTGCTGTTCTTCAAGCCGGGCAAGCTGGCCAAGGACTACATGGAAGGCCGGATCGTGCGGCACGTGCCGCCGTTCCGCACCTTCCTGGTGGCCCTGCTTCTGTTCATCTTTTCGGCCGAGCACGCCATCCACGGCATCCGCCATCAGCAGGAGCTGAAGGAGGAGAAGGCGGCCGAGTTGCTGTCGACGCCGGCGGGCCGCAAGGCCAAGGCCGATGAGATCCGTAAGGAGGCGACCGACAACCGCGCCGCGCGTCTCGCGGACGCCGCCGAGCAGCGTGACGGGGACCTGAAGGAGGCGGACGCCGACAAGGCCAAGATCGCCAAGGAATACGCCGACGACGTGGCCAAGGCGGAAGCCCGCTACGCCAAGGCCATGGCCGAGGCCCAGGCGCTGCAGGACAATCCCAATGCCGGCGCCGAAGCGCTGGAAAGGCTGCATGGGAAGGGCGCCGCAGCCGCCGCGCAAATCCGTGATCTGGACTTCCAAAGCCCGGACAAACTCCAGGCCGGCGCCAACAAGATCGCCGAGGCCCAGGTCGCCGGTCAGCACTTCAACGTCGTCGTGCCGGACAAGGACGCTCCGCCGGTGAAGGTCTGGAGCGAGCCAGGCGTTGAGGTCACGACGCCTGGCCCAGGCGCCGAGCACGACAAGCCCGCCGAGCACGGCAAGAACGCGGGCCACGCCAAGGACGACATCAAGAACTGGTTCAAGGAAGGGCTGGCCAAGGCCGTCGCCAATCCGGACTACTTCCTGCTGGTGATGTTTGGCTGGGCGCACCGCCTGGCGGTGCTGCTGTTGCCGATCACCGGCCTGTCTCTGGCGCTGGTCTACGTCAACAAGCGCCAGTACTTCATCTACGACCACCTGCTGGTCGCCACGAACCTGCTGTCGTTCTCGTTCCTGATTTACGCGATCCTGTTCGTCCTGCCTGGAGCGCTGGTTCCGCTGTTTCTCGGGATCGTGCAGCTGTGGGCGCCCATCAACCTCTTCCAGACCCTGCGCGGGGGCTACGGCTCCAGCATCTTCGGCGCCCTGCTGAAGACGTTCATCGTCTGGATGATCAGCATGACATCCTTCGGCCTCCTGGTCGGGGGCCTGATGCTCTTCACCCTTTCGCAGATGTAGGTTTTTAGCCTTGATCTCTTCCGTCCTGATCGCCAACCGAGGCGAGATCGCCCGTCGCATCATCCGCACCGCCCGTGAGCTGGGCGTGCGGACGATCGCCGTCTATTCCGAAGCGGACGCCAACGCGCCCTTCGTGATGGAGGCTGACGCCGCGATCCTGATCGGCCCGGCGCCGGCCAAGGAGAGCTATCTGGATCCGAAGAAGATCCTGGCGGCGGCCAAGCAGATGGGGGCGGAAGCCATCCACCCCGGCTACGGCTTCCTGTCCGAGAACGCCGACTTCGCCCAGAGCGTGACCGACGCGGGCCTCGTCTGGATCGGCCCGCCGCCTTCGGCGATCCGGGCCATGGGCCTGAAGGATGCGGCCAAGAAGGTGATGATCGAGGCCGGCGTGCCGACCACGCCGGGCTATCTGGGCGAGGACCAGTCGGTCGAACGCCTGACCGCCGAGGCCGCCAAGATCGGCTTCCCCGTGCTGATCAAGGCCGTGGCCGGCGGCGGCGGCAAGGGCATGCGCAAGGTCGACAAGGCCGAGGATTTCGAGGCCGCCCTGGGCTCGTGCCGTCGCGAGGCCGCCGCCAGCTTCGGCGACGATCGCGTGCTGCTGGAGAAATACGTCACCCGGCCGCGCCACATCGAGGTGCAGGTGTTCGGCGACAGCCACGGCAATGTCGTCCACCTGTTCGAGCGTGACTGCTCGCTGCAGCGCCGCCACCAGAAGGTCATCGAGGAGGCTCCGGCTCCCGGCATGGACGAGGCCACCCGCGCCGCCGTCTGCGCCGCCGCGGTCAAGGCCGCCCAGGCGGTGGGCTATGTCGGGGCCGGCACGGTCGAGTTCATCGCCGACGCCTCCGAAGGCC
>JAEXJH010000286.1 GCA_023445955.1 Pseudomonadota bacterium | reverse complement strand
GGGCCGATCCTGGCCCCGATGGAGCGAAGACCATGGGCGACACCGCCGCTTTCCGCCACGACCTGAACGTCCCCGACATCTACAAAGCCTTCATCGCCGCCGAGGGCGCGGTGATCGCGTCCGGCCTGCCGGCAGCCTTGCGGCACCTGGTCAAGCTGCGCGCCTCGCAGCTGAACGACTGCGCCTTCTGCGTGAAGATGCACGTCCGGGAAGCCCGCGACGACGGCGAGACCAACGATCGCCTCGACCGCCTGGTTGTCTGGCGCCACGTCAGCGACTTCACCGCCGCTGAAAAGGCCGCCCTGGCCTGGACCGAGGCCCTGACCCAGCTGCCGACCCAGACCGACCTGGCGCCGCTGCGCGCGGCCCTGCGCGAGCACTTCGACGACCAGCAGGCCAGCGCCCTGACGGCTTGCATCGCCATGATCAATCTCTGGAACCGTCTGGGCGTCTCGGCGCATTAGACCTGCGCGGCGGCGAAGGGCCCCGCGCCGTTGGAGCCTCCGATGATCCGTCTCGTCGCCGCCGCCGCCCTCTTGCTCTCCGCCGCCGTGGCTCCGGCCGCCCAGGCGGCTGAACCCAAGTACAGCGCATCCTACGACCGCTGCCTGGCCGCGCCTTCGGGCCAGAGCACGGCGGGCATGGTCGGCTGCATCGGGACCGAGCTGAAGGCCCAGGACACGCGCCTCAACCGCGCCTATCAGGACGCCATGAAGCGCATGACCCTGCCGCGCCAGAAGACCGCCCTGCAGAAGGCCCAGCGCGCCTGGATCGCCTTCCGCGACGCCGACTGCGCCGCCCATCTCGACGCCGACTGGGGCACGATCGCCCAAGTCGAGGCCGCCAGCTGCCGCCTGGACCACACCGCCCGCCGCGCCGACATGCTGCAGGAGTTCCACAAGCCGATCTGAGGCTCTTGCCTGACCTAGGGGCCGCTCCCGCATAGTCCTCCCAACTCGATCAGAGGGAGCGACGCGCATGGCCATCAAGACCCGTTTCACCGAGCTGTTCGGCGTCGAGCACCCGATCGCCCAGGGCGGCATGCAGTGGGTGGGCAAGGCCGAGCTCGTCTCCGCCGTCGCCAACGCAGGAGCCCTGGGCTTCCTCACCGCCCTGACCCAGCCGACGCCGGAAGCGCTCAGCAAGGAGATCGCCCGCACGCGGGAGATGACCGACAAGCCGTTCGGCGTGAACCTGACCATCCTGCCGGCCATGACCCCGCCGCCCTATGCCGAGTATCGGGCCGCGATCATCGAGAGCGGGATCAAGATCGTCGAGACCGCCGGCTACAAGCCGCAGGAGCATGTCGACGACCTCAAGGCCCACGGGGTCAAGGTCATCCACAAGTGCACCGCCGTCCGCCACGCGCTCAGCGCCGAGCGGATGGGCGTCGACGCCATCAGCATCGACGGCTTCGAGTGCGCCGGCCACCCGGGCGAGGACGACATCCCCGGCCTGATCCTGATCGCCGCCGCCGCCGACAAGGTGAAGATCCCCATGCTGGCCTCGGGCGGCATCGCCGACGCGCGGGGGCTGGTGGCGGCCCTGGCCCTGGGCGCCGACGGCGTCAACATGGGCACGCGCTTCTGCGTCACCCGGGAGGCCCCGATCCCGATGGCCTTCAAGGAGCAGATGGTCGCCAACGACGAACGCCAGACCGACCTGATCTTCCGCACCCTGCACAACACCGCCCGGGTGATGCGCAACGCCGTCAGCCAGGAGGTCGTGCAGATCGAGCGGGCCGGCGGCGCCAAGTTCGAGGACGTCGCCCACCTGGTGGCCGGCACGCGCGGCCGCGACGCCCTGGCCAATGGCGACACCGACGGCGGCATCTGGAGCGCCGGCATGGTCCAGGGCCTGATCCACGACGTGCCGACCGTGAAGGACCTCGTCGACCGCATCGTCGCCGAGGCCGAGGTGCTGATCCGCAACCGGCTGGCGGGGATGGTGGGCTAGCCGTCCGCCAGCAGTCCCGCCTTCAGCGTCTTGCGGTCCAGCTTGCCGACGGCGGTCTTGGGGATCGCCTGGGCGAAGACCACGCGGTGCGGCTTCTTGTACGAAGCGATCTGGTCGGCGACGTGGGCGATCAGCTCGACCTGATCCGCCGTCTGGCCGGGGCGAAGGACCACGACCGCCGTCACCGCCTCGACCCACTTGTCGTCGGGCAGGCCGACGACAGCGGCTTCCAGCACGGCGGGGTGGCCGGTCAGGGCGTCCTCGACCTCGCGCGGATAGATGTTGTAGCCGCCCGAGATGATCATGTCGGACGTGCGGTCGCGCAGGTGTAGGAGGCCGCCCGCGTCGAAGACCCCGACGTCGCGGGTATGAACCCAGCCGTCAGCGTCGAAGGTCTGGGCCGACAGTTCCGGCGCGTCGAAATAGCCGGCCGCGGCGGTGGGCGAGCGCACCAGGATCTCGCCGGCCTGGCCCGGTTCGACGTCGCGGCCCGTCTCGTCGACCAGCCGGATCTCGACGTCCGCCGCCGGCCGTCCGCAGGCCCCCAGCTGCTCGCCGTGATGGTCCTCGGGCCGCAGCACCGCGATGCAGAGCGGAACCTCTGTCTGGCCGAAATACTGCCAGAACCTCTCCTGGCCGAACCGGGCGATGGCCCGCTGGATCACCGCGCGCGGCATCGGCGAGGCGCCGTAGACGATCCGCTGCAGCGACGAGACGTCGGCCGTTTCCAGGGCAGGGTGCTCCAGCAGCATCTGCAGCATGGTCGGCACAAGGTTGATCGCCGTGACCCGATGGCGGGCGATGGCGTCCAGGAAGCTGTCGGGCGCGAAGCCCGGCAGCACCACGCTGCGTCCGCCGCGCAGCCACAGCGGCAGGACGAACGTCCCGCTGGCGTGGATCAGCGAGGCCGCATGCAGCATGGCGTCGTCCGGCCCGGCCGGGAACAGGTTCATGAGCACGTTCCGACAGATCGCCGCGTACGAGGCCTGCGTGTGCTGCGCCGCCTTCAGCACGCCGGTGGTGCCGGAGGTGTAGAGGGTGATGATCACGTCGTCGGGCCGCGCGTCGCTGGGCGGCGCGGTGGGATCCTGCGTCTCGGCCAGGGCCAGGAGGTCGGTTTCAAGGTGCAGGCAGGTGAGGTCCGGCCGCAGGGCCTTCAGCTCGGCGGCGCGCTCGGTCAGGTCCGGTCCGAACACCAGCACCCCGCACCGCGCCTCGTCCAGCATCCGCGCGTGCTCGCCGGCCGACAGGCGGGCGTTGAGCGGGACGCGGTTCACCCCGGCCTTCACGCAGGCGAAGTCCAGCGGCACGCTGTGGACGCCGTTATTGACCAGCAGCGCCACCCTGGCGCGCGGCAGAGCCCCGGAGGCGTGCAGCGCCCGCGCCAGCCGGTTGGCCAGGCCGTCGACCTCGGCGAAGGTCAGCTGCCGCTCGCCCACCACGACGGCGATCCGGTCGGCGTGCTGGCGCGCGCCGCGCTCGATGAGGTCCAGGCAGATGGGCCCGTGGGCCATGGAACGCGCCTCCCGTGTTGTTCTCGTTGCCGAGGAGGCTGCACGGGCGGCGCGAACGCGGCAAGGCTTAAGCGGCGCTGAGGTCGCGGCGCCAGGCGCGGGCGCCGAACGCGGCGCCCCACAGCGCCGCCAGGATCGCCGAGACGACGAGCAGCGTGTTGAAGCCGCGCGCCATCAACAGCTGCGAATCCACCGCCCTGATGGCGGGAAGGACGGTGCAGGCCCCGCCGCTCAGGGCCGGTGACGCCTGTTTCACCGCCGCCTGGCGGGCGAGACGCTCGCTGGTGGCGCGAACCTCGACGCATCGGGTCCAGTCGTCGCCGGGGGCGATGGCGTAGGACTTCAGGGGCGGATCGCGCAGCAGATCGGCGACGGAGACGCCGACGGCGCCGACATAGGCCATCGCGCACAGCGCCATAACAAGGCTTCGACTGATCACAGCGGTTCCAGTTCTAAGGGGAGCAGAGGAAAAGGCGGCGCCGGCCCGGAAGGGGAAGGGGCGCCGCCCTGGGCTAGGCCACCAGCACCGGAAGGGACTTGGGACGCATCGCCGGCGCGCGCTCGTTGGCCACGACCTGGGTCCGCAGATGCGCTTCCAGGATATCGAGGATGTCCGCATCGACCTCGGCGTCGAACTTGCGTGCGAAGAGGTCCTGGCTTGACGTCAGCATGCCGGCGTCGGCCGCCGTGAAAGTGCGGGGGCGCAGCTTGATGTCGCCGTCGGGAACCCAGTCGATCATCCGCTTGTCGTCGTTGACGATCTCGCCGTGTGCGGCGGTGTTCATCATCACGGTCTGGAAGAAGCCCTCATCGGCGATGAAGGTGTTGCGGTAGAAGGCCTTGTAGCGATCGACCGACGGGTCGTGGCAGACGAACTGGCAGAACGCCCGGCTGACGATCTTCCACTGGTTGCCGATGTAGGGCGTGGCGTCCTTCAGGAAGAGCCGGGTGACCAGGCTGTCGACGATGCGGCCGCCCTGTTCGACCACGTGCTGCAGCACCCGGCCCATGGTCTCGGGGCGGATGACGGCCTGGTCGAGCACCCGGATGAACTCCCGGCCTCGGTTGGCGTCGAGGAAAGCCCGGATCCGCTCTTGCGTCGCCAGGGGGAAATCCTGGCCGCTCAGATTGATGAAGTAGTCCCAGCGGGCGTCCATCTCGAGCAGCTTGGTCATGCCCCGCAGCTCGGCGTCGACCAGGCTGTAGCCGCCCCACAGGGCGCGCTTGCTCTCCAGGACGGCGGCGTTGGGATAGGCGGCGAGGAACCCGCGCAGGTCGCTCTCCAGCGCCGGGCCGGCGTTCTTGTCGACATGGATCAGGTAGTGGTTGGCCGGATCGTGGATCGCCTTGAACAGCCGCTTGAACTGTTCGGGAAAGCGATGGACCAGGATCAGGTAGGCGATGGTCGGCGGCGCGCGGTGCGGGGCTTGGCTCAAGGCTTGGTCCCTCGCAGGGCGCTGGGATCGATCGGCCGAGGCCTGGGCGGCTGGCTGCCGGTCGAGCGGGGATCGTTCAGGCCCTTGGGCGCGGACGGGCGAGTTCCGGTATAGGTCTTCATGGCGTGGCCTCTGGTCGAGCGCGCCGGTCCGCGGCGCTCGGTCTGCTTGGGCCGGTCGCTACTTCTTGCGCAGGGCCAGGGTCTGCGAGAGCGTCGAGGGCGCGGCGGCGATCACCTTGGGCTTGATGGCCTTGGGTTTACGGACTTCGCGATTGCCTTTGGACAAGGGAGCATTCCTTTCGGGGATGATGCGCACGGCGACCTTGGACGCGGCGCTCGGGCCAAGCCCGACCCGCTGCGGTCGACCGTGATTTTTGGAGATGTATGGGCGCCCCGGCTTCGGGGCCTTGGGACCGTCCGCCAGGGGGACCGGTCCGGATGGCGTGACTGCGCGCCTCGGGGAAACCTTAGCACGGACCGCCGCGCGACGGTGAAATGATTACGATGTGGGGAGCTATCGCCCGCGACCCGCGCTATCCTGTCCACGCCACGGATCATCCCGCGCCATGCGGACTCGTCGGCGCGAAAGGACGCCATGTCCGCCCCCTCGAACCATCCCATCCGCACGCCCGCGCCCCGGGCGGCTCCCCAGGCGTCTCGATGAGCCCGTGGAGCGCCTTGCTGGCCGGCCTCAGCGCGCGCCGGGTTTCGCAGCGGGAGGTCCAGGCCGAGGCCTTCTTCCTGGGCAATCGCCACAGGGGTGAGATCCGGGAAGGCGCGCAAAGGGAGCTTCTGGCGCCCGGCCTCAGTCCCGATCGCGCGGCCCTGCTGCGCGCGGTCATCCGCATGACGCCTGTGACCCCCAACCGGAGTGCGCGCCCATGACCGACGAAGACGCCCAGGCGATGCGGCGCGAGAACGCCTATCTCAAGACCCGGAACGCCCAGCTGCAAGGCGACGTCACCAGCCTCAGCGGCCAGGTCCTACGCATGCAGCAGGAGTTGGAGCGCCTCACCGGCCGACACGTCGGCCGCGCGCCCGATCCGCTGGCGGGGCGGTAGCCATGGCGCTGACGCCCGGCCAACTGACCGCCTTGAAGAACCTGGCCCGCAAGAAGTCGGGCGAGGATGTCGACTGGATCAATATCGGCGACGCCCGGGCGTTGACCGACCAGGGCCTGGCCGAGCGGACCGGCGGCGGCTGGGTCATCACCCCGGCCGGGGCCGCGGCCCTGGCCGCTTCGGGCGACGGCTAGGCTACCGCCCCATCACCCCCTGAAACCGCCCATAATCCTCCTCGTTCAGACGCTGGGCCCGGGCCGCCACGCACGCGACGTCGTGCGTCTCGAACCGCGACACGCCGGCCGTCCGTAGCGCCGCGTCGATCGGGGCGATCGCCCGCACCCAGTCCAGCGTGGTGTCCCCGCCCGGCGACAGCCGCGCCACGCGCTTGTCCGGGAAGGCGACATCGTAGTTCAGGTGGTGGGTGTAGTGGACGTCGCCATAGCGATCGTAGCGCGCCTCGGTGACGCAACTGGTCATCACCCGCGTGGCCTGGCTCCAGGCGAGGCGGTCGACCGTTACGCCGTCCTGGATCCACTCGGGGCCGGTCTCGGTGGCGAGGGCGATGCGGTGGCCATAGGCCAGGTGCTCGACCAGGGCGGCCAGGCCGATCAGGCCGCAGAGCGAGAAGGTCAGGGCCAGGCGCTGGTTCAGCGGCAGCTTGGGGACGATCTGATTCCAGGTCACGCCCCAGGCGCCGGGCAGCACCGCCAGCGGCAGGAACGGGGCCAGCCAGACCCAACCGGTCAGGCCGGGCTCG
Source organism: Pseudomonadota bacterium (assembly GCA_023445955.1). GTDB lineage: Bacteria > Pseudomonadota > Alphaproteobacteria > Caulobacterales > Caulobacteraceae > Caulobacter. The sequence goes on along the minus strand of JAEXJH010000286.1, from coordinate 727 downwards.
TCGCGCCAGTGGATCAGGTGGTCGGGGCGGGCGGCCAGCATGCCCATGACCCGCAGGTTGCCGTCGCGCCAGAAGAGATAGAGCACGGCCAGGCCGCAGAGGATCAGCATGCCGGTCAGCAGGATGCCGCTGGCCTGGTCGAAGATGTCGTCGCGGTCGTCGTACATGGCGACGGAAGATGACGATCTTGGGTTGAGATATGCTTGCGCTGGCCCCCTCCACCGCCGTTCGGCGGTCCCCCTCCCCCAAAAGGGGGAGGAGAGAACCCCACTCCAAGCGCCTGAGCCTTAATTCTCCGTCTGGAGGCGGACAGACCTCGCCAAGTGAGGCCAGGTTGGGGGCCTTTGCGGCGGTTTATAACGCCCGCAACCGCGGCGTCCGCCCCGGTCCCAGCATCAACTCGCTCACCGCCCAGACCAGCGCGTCCGCCCTGTCCGGACTGTGCTCCAGGTCTCCCGACCCCAGCGCCATCAACTCCTCCTCCAGCGCCGGGAACGCCCCGCAGTGCAGCACCCTGCCCTGCTCGTACAGCGCCGCCACCGGCTCGGCCCTCGCGCGTTTGCCCACGCTCGCGCGCACCAGCTTCACGCGGCACGGCGGGTCGGCTTGCGCCAGCACCGAGCGCACCATGTCGCCGCCCTGATTGGCTTCAGCCACCAAGGCGTCGGCGTTCCAAGCCCGCGCAGCCGCCACGGCGCGGCCCGCCCAGCCGGCGGGAGACAAGCCC
>JAEXJH010000285.1 GCA_023445955.1 Pseudomonadota bacterium | reverse complement strand
CATCTGGACTCGGTGCTGATCCTCAGCGGCCGCGACGACGCCATCGTCATGGACCTGTGGAGCCGCAATCTCGGCGCGCCGGTGCTGGAGGGCGACCTGCGCCAGGTCGTGGGCGCGATCATGCGCGAGCGCGCCCTGACCCGGTCCGGCGTCTCGCCCCAGATGCTGAAGGCCGCCGACGATCTGAGGCCGGCCTTCAACAGCCTGTCGCCCAAGGCCGCCTCGGGCGAGAGGGTGTCCTTGCGCGATCGCCTGCCGACCATCGTCGGCTTCGCGGCCGGCATGCTGCTGTGGTCGATGGTGCTGACCGGGGCCAGCATCCTCTTGAACAGCGTGATCGAGGAGAAGTCGTCCAAGATCCTGGAGGTGCTTCTGTCCTCAGCCTCGGTGCCCGAGATCATGGGCGGCAAGATCCTGGGCGTGGCGGGCCTGACCCTCACCGTACTGGCCATCTGGGCCATGGTCGGCGGCCTGGCCATGATCAATTTCGCCCCGGGCCTGGCCGGCGACCTGGTCGCCGTGCTGCTGAGCAAGGGGCTGGTGTTCTATTTCGGGGCCTATCTGGTCGGGGGCTACCTGATGTATGCGGCGCTGTTCGCCGGCATCGGGGCCTTCTGCGAGAGCCAGCGAGACGCCCAGACCCTGCTGGGGCCGATCATGATCGTCATGACCATCCCGGTGGTGTTCATGAGCCAGGCGATCCGCTCGCCCGATGCGCCGATCCTGTCGGCCCTGTCCTGGATCCCGCCGTTCACGCCGTTCCTGATGCCGGTGCGCATCGCCAGCGATCCGCCGCTGGTCCAGGTGATCGGCACGACGGTGGCGATGGCCATCACCATCGTGGCGATCATCGCCTTCTCGACGCGAGCCTTCCATGTCGGGGCGCTGGCGACGGGGAAGGTGGATCTGAAGACCCTGATCAGGCTGATCGTCCGGAAGCAGGCGGGGTAGGATCCAGAAACGACGAAAGCCGCGCGGATCGCCGCGCGGCTTTCGAAATCTTCAGCGAAGAAAGGTCCGGATCTACCGGGCCGGCTTCTTCGGCATCGGCAGCAGGCCTTCGCGCTGGGCGCGCTTGCGGGCCAGCTTGCGGGCGCGACGGACGGCTTCAGCCTTTTGGCGAGCGCGCTTTTCCGACGGCTTTTCATAATGCACGTGCCGCTTCATTTCGCGGAACGAGCCTTCGCGTTGCATCTTCTTCTTCAGGGCCTTCAGCGCCTGATCGACGTTGTTGTCGCGGACGAAAATCTGGACCAGGGGTATCTCTCCATTCGACAGCCCGACCAATATTCCCAAGTCCCTCTTGAGGGGCCGGGCGGGCGAACAAAACCGGGTAACCTGAGAGGGGTTCTCCCAGGCGATGAGGCGGGGCTGATAGCAGAGCGAAGGGCCGCTGTCCATGCGCGACGCGGCCTAAACCTCGGTGTAGACTCGGATTTATGACGCAAACGGCACACACCTCCGCTCAAGCTTCGGATCAACCGGGATCCTCATGGGCCGACGAGGCCGAGCAGCGCGTACTGGACGAAGCCCTGCGCCTGGCGCCCAAGCTGGGCTGGAATACCGGCCTGGTCTCCCGCGCCCTGGCGGCGGCGGGGCTTTCCGAGGCCGAGGGCCAGTTGCTGCTGCCGGAAGGCCCGCGCGACCTGGTCGCCCTGCTGTCGCGACGCCATGACGCGGTGGCGCTGGGCAAGCTGCAGGCCTTCGACCTGGCCGCTCTGAAGATTCGCCAGCGGATTCGCGAGGGCGTCGTCGCCCGCCTCGACGCGGCCCAGGAGCATGCCGACGTGCTGCGCCCGCTGGCCGCCTTCCTGGCCTTTCCGACCAACCTGGCCCTGGCCCTGCGGCTGACCTGGGAATCGGCCGATGTCCTGTGGCGCTGGGCCGGCGATACCGCCACCGACGAGAACCACTATTCGAAGCGGGCGATTCTCTCGGGCATCCTGATCTCGACCCTGGCCGTCGACATGGCCACGGGCCGCGCCTCGGCGCTCACGCACCTGGACGCGCGCATCGACAACGTCATGGCCTTCGAGAAGTGGAAGGCGGGGCTTAAGCCCATGGACCTGGCCAGCGAACTGGTCTCGGCCCTGGCCCGGATGCGCTACGGAAAATAGCGGGGAGGGGGCTCAGCCCCCGAACGCGGCCGCCAGGCGCTCGAAGTGAGCCTGAACGGGACGCGGCGCCTCTTCGTTCGGCGATTCCACATACATGCGGCGGTCCAGGTGGCGGACGCGCTCGTACAGGCGCTCGGAGCGCTGCAGCAGGTTCATCAGGCCGAAGGGCAGTTCCTCGACGGCCGGCGGGTCGCCCGCGGCTTCCTCGCCCAGGCGGTAGGATTCAGCGCAAGCCGCTTCCGGCGGCATCTCGCCTTCACGCACCGCGCGCTGCACCAGCAGCCACGAGGCCACCTGCATCAGGCGGGTGGTCAGGCGCATGCTCTCGGTGGCGTAGCCGAGCGCGGCGTTGCGGGAGAGGACCTTGCTGTCATGCCGGCCGGCCCCGTCGAGATAGGCGGCGGTCTCTTCGACCAGCTGCATGCCTTCCTCAAACGTACGGTCGAACAGTTCCGATCGCGCGAAGTCCTGGATCACTCCAGCGCGCCAAGGCGTGTCCGCGAACGCGTTCACTTCGGTCATAGCTACTCAATGCCCCTCGAAAGGCCGCGAGGACGTCTCGCTTGGCAGGGAGGAGTGCAACCCCCGTGCCAGAACTCGCCGTCCCGTTGCGACCCACCCCCTTCGATCGACCATACTTGAAGCGTCAGAAGGCGGATGACCGCTTAAGACGCCAGTAACCTCACCGAAACCTTAAAATAAGCCTTAGTCCAGGCGACCAAACAGCGCATTGGCCGCGTCGCGGCCGGCCTTCTTCTTGCTCAGCTGAGCCTTGGTGCGCTCGATTTCGGCCTGCAAAGCCTCGATGCGCTCTTCCAATTCGGCGACGCCGTAGACCTCCAGGTCCTCGTGGGTCGTCTCGTTCAAGGCGCGTCCGCTGAAGGCGCGGGGTTCCGCAGACTCTTCGAACATCGACTTGTCTCCCTTTTCCGTCGGCCATCTGACGCCTACCTAGGGGCCAAGGCAAGCATGAGAGGGAGCCCGGGCATGGCCGGAACGATGACCGCGATCGCGATCGAGGGCGGCAAGGGCGCCGCCGAGGCGCTGAAACCCGTTGTGGCGCAACGGCCCGAGCCGGCGGCCGGGCAGATCCTGATCAAGGTCGCCGCCGCGGGCGTGAACCGCCCGGATCTCCTGCAGCGCATGGGCTTCTACCCGCCGCCGCCGGGCGCGCCCGAAACGCTTGGCCTGGAAGTCGCGGGCGAGGTCGTGGTCGGTTCCGGCCGCTGGAAGGTCGGCGACAAGGTCACCGCCCTGCTGGGCGGCGGCGGCTATGCGGAGTACGCCGTGGTCGACGCCCGCCAGGCCCTGCCGATCCCCGAGGGGCTGGACCTGGTCCACGCCGCGGCCCTGCCCGAGACCGTCTTCACCGTCTTCGCCAATGTGTTCGAGCATGGCGCCCTGAAGGCCGGCGAGACGCTTCTGGTTCATGGTGGAACGTCCGGAATCGGAACAACGGCGATCGCCATGGCCAAGGCGGCCGGCGCCAAGGTCATCGCCACCGGCCGCGGCGCCGACAAGAAGGCCAAGGCGCTGGAACTGGGCGCCGACATCGCCATCGACACCAAGACCGAGGACTTCGGCGCGTTGGTGAAGGCGGCCGGCGGCGCCGACGTGGTGCTCGACATGGTCGGGGCCAGCTATTTCGAGAAGAACCTCGACGCGCTGAACACCGGCGGCCGCATCGTCTACATCGCCAGCCTGGCCGGGCCGGTGCTGGAAGTGCCGGTCATGAAGATCATGCAGAAGCGCGCCGTGATCACCGGCTCGACCCTTCGCCCCCGCTCCACCGACGAAAAGGCCCGCCTGGCCGCCGAGGTCGAGCGCATCGTGTGGCCGTGGATCGCGGCGGGGCAGGTGAGGCCGCTGATCGACGCGACCTTCCCGCTGGCCGACGCAGCCGAGGCCCACGCGCACCTGGAAGCCGGAGAGCATGTGGGCAAGGTGGTGCTGACGGTGTGACAAGTAACGGCGGCTTGAACTCTTGATCCCCGTTCCCTTTTCACGAGAACCGGATTATAGCGTTCATCAACATCCCGCCCGGCCGAAAGGCCGGGCGCCGTCATTTCTGGAGGACCGCATGTCCGACATCCTGATGCCCAAGGCGACCGCCGTCTGGTTGGTGGACAACACGTCGCTGAGCTTCGAGCAGATCGCCGATTTCTGCGGCCTGCACCCGCTGGAAGTGCGTGGCATCGCCGACGGTGAAGTGGCGCGCGACATCCGCGGCGCTGACCCGATCGGCAACGGCCAGCTGACTCGCGAAGAGCTGGACAAGGCCCAGGCCAACGACGCCTACCGCATGAAGGCCCAGGTCAGCCGCCACGCCGAGCTGCTGAAGCCGCAGAAGAAGGCCCCGCGCTACACGCCGGTTTCGCGTCGTCAGGACCGTCCGGACGCCATCGCCTGGTTCCTGCGTCACCACCCTGAAGTGACCGACGCCCAGATCTCGAAGATCCTGGGCACCACCAAGGCCACGATCGAGCAGGTCCGCGCCCGCACGCACTGGAACGCCGCCAACATCAAGCCGATCGACCCGGTGACCCTGGGCCTGGTCGGCCAGCTGGAGCTGGACGCCCTGGTCAAGAAGGCGGCCGAGAAGAAGCCCAAGGACGACCTGAAGAAGGGCATCCTGCCGGAAGACCCGACCCTGCGCCCCGCCTCGGAAGCCGGCCAGTTCGAGCCCGAGGTCGAGGA
>JAEXJH010000284.1 GCA_023445955.1 Pseudomonadota bacterium | reverse complement strand
ACCTCCCCCAATAGGGGGAGGAGCGCCTAAAGGCGCGTCTGAATAGTTAAGCAGTCACTTGACCATTCCCCCACGCCTCGATACTTAACCGCATGCCTAACCAACAGCCCTCGCTCGACCTCATGTTCCAGGCCCTGGCGGACCCCGCCCGGCGGAACATGGTCGAGCGGCTCAGCCAAGGCCCCGCCTCGGTGAGCGAGCTGGCCAGGCCGCTGGACATGTCGCTGCCGGCGGTCATGCAGCACCTGGCCATGCTGGAGGCGGGCGGGATCGTGGCGTCGGAGAAGGTCGGGCGGGTGCGCACCTGCCGGATCAATCCGGACGTCCTGAGCCTGGCCGAACAGTGGATCAACCAGAGGCGCACCCAATGGGAGCGACGCTTCGACCGGCTGGGCGATTTCCTGGCCGCCGAAGACGATGGGGAAACGAAATGACCGACAGGAACGTCATCCACGCCACCTTCACGGTCGAGCGGACCTACGCCGCCTCGCCCTCCCGGGTGTTCGCCGCCTTCGCCGATCCGGAGAAGAAGAAGCTGTGGTTCAAGGGTCCCGACGAATGGGGTCCGCCGGACCAGAAGTACGACTTCCGCGTCGGCGGCGAGGAGCACAGCATCGGCGGCCCGCCGGGCGAGCCCAAGCACCGGTTCTACAACCGCTATCTGGAGATCATTCCGGGGGAGCGGATCGTCTACGCCTACTGGATGCACCATGGGGAGCCGCTGGCCTCGGCCTCGGTGGCGACGATGGAGTTCCGGCCGGAGGGCGACAAGACCCGGCTGGTGGTGACCGAGGTCGGGGCGTTCCTGGACGGGTACTACTCGGCCGAGGGTCGCGAGCACGGGATCGCGTGGCAGCTGGACGCGATCGCGCCGATCGTCGAAGCCTGAAGCACAGTTCTCCTCCCCCTTCATGGGGGAGGAGAACTGTGCCCGGATCGCTCGCCGCTAGTGCGACGCCGCCGGCGGGGGCTTGGCGATCTTGGCGACGTCCGCTTCCGTCACCTGCTTGGCATAGCTGTTCCCGAAGTGCGTCCGGATATAGGTCACCGCCTCGGCCATCTGCGCGTTGCTCAGCATTCCCGAGAACCCCGGCATCGCGCCCTTACCGCCGGTCACCACCATGATCGGATAGGCCGCGCCGGCCAGCTTCGGGTTCGAGGCCAGCGCCGGCACGGTCCCCGCCCCGGTCGCGCCCTTGGCGTCCGCCATGTGGCAAGCCTGGCAGACCGCGCCGTAGACCTGCTCGCCGGTCACGGGCTTTGGAACCCGCACCACGCCGCCGGCCGAGTCCTGGGCCGCCGCCGGAAGGGCCGCCATCAGGGCGGCGATCAAAACAAACCGCTTCATCCTCAGGCCTCCAGCGCGCGCTTGTGCAGACGGGTGATGGCGTCGATGGACGACAGCAGCGCGCCCTCCATCCAGCAGCCGACATAGGAAGCGTGCTCGCCAGCCAGCACGATCCGGCGGTCCATGGCCACCAGGGTCTGGTAGTGCTCCTTGCGGGTCTCCTCGTTCCAGCGGGCGCAGCAGCCCAGGGTCCAGGGCACGCGGCTCCAGGCCACCGAGGCGCCGTTCGAGAACTCCTGGCGATAGCTCTTGGGGTGCAGCACCGAGCCCTGCGCCAGCGCCGCCTCGATCCGCTGGTCGGGCGTCATGCCGGCCAGGCGGAAGGCGCCCAGGTCGCGCGCGAACGCCCCCAGCAGCACCGCCGGACCGTTCCCGAACAGGTTGTTGTTCGGATACGAGATCAGCCCGATCTCCTGGTCGGTAAAGCTGTGACCGCCGTAGATGAAGTCGTCCTCCTCCCAGAAGCGGCGCTTCATCTCCAGCCCGATCTTGACCTGGCCCGAATAGGGCACGGCCTTGATGGCGGCCATCATCTCGTCGGTGACCTGCAGGTCCATCTGGCCGAGGATGCCCAGCGGGATCGTACAGACGCAGAAGTCGGCCTTGGCGTCGCTGGCCTTGCCGGTGGCGACGTCGGTGAAGCTGACGGTCACGCCCTTGTCGTCCTGGGCGATCTTGCTGACCTTGGCGCCGTAGGTGATCAGGCTTTCCACCTGCTTGGCGAAGGCCTTGCCGATCATGTCCATGCCGCCCACCGGCTGGAACATGGTGGTCTGCATCTCGCTGCCCATGAAGAAGGCCATCGAGGTCCAGACCTGCGGGTCCAGCACGTCGTGCAGGGGGTAGAGGTCCTTGGATGGGATCGGCGCGCCGTTCACCCCGCCGCCGCCGGGCCGCTCGAAGCCGCGATGGCTGGAGGCCTTCAAGGACGCCGAATACTTGTAGTCGTTGTCCAGCATGCCCCAGCCCTTCAGGGCCTCCAGCAGCTTGTCGCGATCCTCGGCCGTGACGGTGTCGTCCAGCGCCTTGGCGTTGACCGACTTGGCCAGCAGCTCGGCGATATTGCCCTCGAAATCGGCCGCGGCGGTGTTGAAGCGCACCGGCTTGCCGCCGAACGATTGCGACGCGTGCACCCAGCCCGAATGGTTGAACTGGATGAACGGCTCCAAGGCCACGCCGAACTGCTTGCAGTAGTGCAGCAGGGTCCGGTGATGGTGCGGGATCCGCCAGGGGCCGGGGTTGAGGTAGTTGCCGCTGGCGAAGCCGATCTTCTGCGTCGCGCCGCCCAGCTCGGTATAACTATCTCCTCCACGGAGCGACCAGTTGCGGCCGCCGGCGCGGTTCTGGAATTCCAGGATCTTGACCTTGTAGCCGGCCTTGGTCAGCTCGAACGCGGCCAGCATGCCCGCCAAGCCCGCGCCCAGCACGATGACGCTGGCGCCCGGCCGCGCGCCCTGCAGGTTGGGCGGCCCGTGGAACTGGGTCTCGGCCGCGTGGCCCAGCGTGGTCATGGCCTGGTACAGCGCGGCCGTTCCGCCGACCTTGGCGATGGCCGATAGAAGCTGACGCCGCGTCGGCGCCCTTACTCCGGATTCCATTGGAAAGCCCGTCCCCGACAGAACCGTCGCGAGGGACGGTGTGGGTTAAGGCGTAACAGCGGGACCGGCGGCGGCGAGGGTCTGCGGACGACGGGGGCTCAGCTCTTGGCCGAGCCCCCGAATTATCGGCGCCCTGACGACCTGGGTGCGCGCGAACTGTGCAGGCGCATCACCCCGGCAGCGCGTAGGCCACCAGCACGTCGTTGATCTTGGTCTCCATGAAGTGGTGACCGCCGGCCATGATCACGAGGTACTGCTTGCCGCCGACCTCGTAGGTCATCGGCGTGGCCTGGCCGCCGCCGGGCAGGACGTCGGTCCACAGCGTCTTGCCGGTCTTCAGGTCGACCGCGCGGATCAGGTCGTCGGTGGCGGCGGCGATGAAGATCACCCCGCCGGCCGTGACCACCGCGCCGCCGTTGTTGGGCGTGCCGATCTCGATCGGCAGGCCCGAGGGGATGCCGAACGGACCGTTGTTGCGGGCGGTGCCGAACGGGCGGTCCCACAGGGTCTTGCCGGTGCGCAGGTCGATGGCGGTCAGGCCGCCGTACGGAGGCTCCTTGCACAGCAGGCCCGTCAGCGGCAGGCGCCAGCCGGCGTTGACGTCAATGGCGAACGGCGAGCCGACCTGCGGGTCGCCCGCGCCCTCGGCGCCCTTCTTCATCGAGCCGCCGCGTTCGTCGCCGCGCGGCGCCCAGCCCTTCTTGTCGGCCTCGGCGCGGGGCACCAGGCGGTTGTAGTTGGGCATGTCATTGTAGTTGGCGACGATCACGCCGCGGGCCGGGTCGACGGCGATGCCGCCCCAGTCCGAGCCGCCGTTATAGCCGGGATATTCGACGTAGCGGCCCTTGGTCTCGGGCGGGGTGTAGAAGCCCTTGTAGGTCGCGCGGCGGAACTGGATGCGGCAGATCATCTGGTCGATCGGCGACATGCCCCACATCTTGGCCTCGGTCAGGTCGGGCTTGCGCAGGGTGGCGAACAGCGAGTGCGGCTGGGTCGGGGCGCGCTGGCCGGGCTCGACGCCGCCCTGCGGCACGGGCTTTTCCACCACGCCGGTCAGGGGCGCGCCGGTGCGGCGATCCAGGACATAGAGGTCGCCCTGCTTGCCGGGCAGCACCACGGCCGGGATGGTCGTCCCGCCGGTCGGGAAATTGACCAGCGTGGCCTGTGAGCCCAGGTCGTAGTCCCAGACGTCGTTGTGCACGGCCTGGAACGACCAGACCTTCTTGCCGGTCGTCACGTCCAGCGCGACCAGCGAGGTCGAGTGGGCCTTTTCCGGGGCCGAGCGCGAGCCGCTCCAATAGTCGACGGCGCTGTTGCCCAATGGCAGGTAGACCAGGCCCAGGGCCTCGTCGCCGCTGGCCGTGGTCCACATGTTGGGGGTGCCGCGGGTGTAGGTCTGTCCAGGCGGCGGCGCGCCGGTCAGGTCGGGACGGTTCATGTCCCAGGCCCAGCGCAGCTGGCCGGTGATGGCGTCATAGCCCTGGATCACGCCTGAGGGCGCGTCGCGGCGCTGGCCGTCCAGCACCTGGTGGCCGGTGACGATCACGCCGCGCACGATGGTCGGGGCCGAGGTGATCGAGAACATGCCGGCCGCCGACTTGCCGACGCCCTGATTGGTGTCGACCTGGCCGCCGAAGCCGAAGCCCGAGCAGGGCCGGCCGGTGGCGGCGTCAACCGCGATCAGGCGCGCGTCCAGCGTGCCCTCGATGATGCGCGTGGCGCACTGACCCGTGGCGCCGGGCGCGGCGTAGTACGACACCCCGCGGCAGGCGGCCGTGTAGGGGATGTGGATGTCGGGCACCTTGGGGTCGAAGCGCCAGCGTTCCTTGCCCGAGGCCGCATCCAGGGCGATCAGGATGTTCTTGGGCGTGCAGAGATAGAGGCTGCTCCCGACCTTCAGCGGCGTGGTCTCGGCCCCGTACATCTTGCGGGCCTGCTCGTTGTCGGGCAGGTCGCCGGTGTGGATCAGCCAGGCGCGCTTGAGCTTGCCGGCGTTCTCCGGCGTGATCTGGGCCAGGGTCGAATAGCGCTGGGCGCCGTAGGTGCCGCCATAGGCGCCCCAGTCGGCGCCGGCCGTGTCGGTCGCGGCCACGGCCAGGGGCGCGCCGAGATCGCCCGGCTTGCTCGGGCTGGAGGCGATGCCGACGGCGATGACGCCGACGATCAGCACCGCCAGCGATCCGGCGAAGACCCCGCCGGCCAGCCGGCGGGTCTTGCGCTCGGCCGTCAGCAGCGGCGCGCAGGCCAGGACCAGCCACAGCAGCACGAACGGTCCGACCAGTCGCGGCACTAGGGCCCAGCCGTTCAGCCCGACTTCCCACAGCGCCCAGACCAGGGTGACGGCGAAGACGCCGGCATAGATCCAGACGCCAGTCATCCGCCGCATGACCAGCAGCACGCCCGAGGCGATCAGGCCGGCGCCGGCCAGCAGGTAGTAGGGAGACCCATGCAGGGCCACGAGCCAGGTCCCGCCGAAGGCCAGGACCAAACCGATGAGCGTGAAAACGACGCCGAGGATGGCCGCCAGGCCCCCCATCGGGCCGCGCGGCCGTGAGCTGTCGAGAGGCATGGGTCCAAGTCCCGTTTACTGTTAAGCGGAACTAGAACCTGCGCTGTTGCCGTTGGTTCCGAGGCTTTAGCTGACAATCCTCAGAGTGGGGCGGTCCGACACGGCCTGCGTCAACGGCACGACAAAGTGGAAGCTGGACCCCTGCCCCGGCGTCGAGTGAACGCCGATCGCGCCGCCCATCAGCTCGACCAGCTCGCGGCAGATCGACAGGCCCAGGCCCGCGCCGTCGTGGGCGCGGGTCAGGGAGGTGTCGACCTGGGAGAAGGTCTTGAACAGCTCGGGCAGGTGCTCGGCGGCGATGCCCAGGCCAGTGTCCTCGACCTCGAACCGCAGGCCCTTGGTCGTGGGGCGGACGCGGACGGTGATCCCGCCCTCGTCGGTGAACTTCACCGCATTGGCGACCAGGTTGCCCAGCACCTGACGCAGGCGCATCGGGTCGCCGACCCAGCGGCCGCGCAGCTCGGGCGCGATGTCGGCGGTCAGCTCCAGATCCTTGGCCATGGCCGCGCCGGAGAAGGCCGCGCACGAGGCCTCGACCAGGCCGGCCAGGTCGAAGGTCTCGGCCCGCAGCCGCACCGCGCCGGTCTCGAGCCGAGCGATGTCGAGGATGCTGTTCAGCAGGGCCAGCAGCGATTGGCCGGACTCCTGCAGGATGGTCAGGCGGCGGCTCTGCGTCTCGCTGAGCGTGTCGATGGCCATGACCTGGGCCATGCCCAGCACGCCGTTCAGCGGGGTGCGGACCTCGTGGCTCATATTGGCCAGGAAGCGGGTCTTGGCGGCGTTGGCGGCCTCGGCCTCTTCCTTGGCGGCCTGCAAGGCCAGGCGGCCGGTCTCCAGCTTGCGCAGGGCCTCCAGAACGCGGTGGGTCAGCACGGCGCCGGCGGCGGCCAGCACCAGGAAGCCGGCGACGATCCACGGGGCCAGGCTCTTGACCAGGGTCAGGCCCGGATCCTCGGCCCGCCAGGCCAGGGCGCCGACGGGGCGACCGTTCATGTCGACCAGGGGCGAGCGCGGCTCCTCGGCGCGCACATGGTCTAGCAGGACCAGGTTGTCGATGCCCAGCTCCTCGGCCATGTCCTGCACGAAGGGCGCGTCGATGCGGCGGGCGCTGACGACCACGGCGATCGGGCCGTCATAGGCGTCCGCGATCTCGGGCGAGACCGCCGTCACGGCGGCGAAGGCGGTCAGGTAGGTGGCGCCGTCGACCCGCAGCAGGCCGGTGCGCGTGACCTCGCCGGCGC
>JAEXJH010000283.1 GCA_023445955.1 Pseudomonadota bacterium | reverse complement strand
ACGGCGCCGGCAAGACGACGCTGTTCCGCATGATCACCGGCCAGGAACAGCCCGACGACGGGCTGGTCGTGACCGATCCCGGCATCAAGATCGGCTATTTCAGCCAGGATGTCGGCGAGATGCAGGGCCAGAGCGCGGTCGCCGCGGTGATGGACGGCGTCGGCCCCGTCAGCGCCCTGGCCGCCGAGATGGCCACCCTGGAAGCGGCCATGGTCGATCCGGACCAGGCCGACCAGCTCGACACCATCATGGAGCGCTACGGCGAGGTGCTGGAGCGCTACCAGGAGCTGGACGGCTATGCGCTGGAAGCCCGCGCGCGCGAAGTGCTGGCGGGCCTGAGCTTCAGTCCGGAACGCATGGACGGCGATGTCGGCATGCTGTCCGGCGGCTGGAAGATGCGCGTGGCGCTGGCCCGGATCCTGCTGATGCGGCCCGACGGCATGCTGCTGGACGAACCGTCCAACCACTTGGACCTGGAAAGCCTGATCTGGCTGGAGTCGTTCCTCAAGAACTACGACGGCGCCCTGCTCATGACGTCGCACGATCGTGCGTTCATGAACCGCATCATTGGCAAGGTGGTCGAGATCGATGGCGGCCAGCTGATCACCTATTCCGGCGACCTGGACTTCTACGACCAGCAGCGCGCGCTCAGCGAAGCCCAGCGCCAGGCGCAGTACGAGCGCCAGCAGGCCATGCTGGCCAAGGAGATCAAGTTCATCGAGAAGTTCAAGGCGCGCGCCTCGCACGCCGCTCAGGTCCAGAGCCGGGTCAAGAAGCTCGACAAGATCGAACGCGTTGAGGCCCCGCGCCGCCGCCAGACGGTGCAGTTCGAGTTCCAGAGCCCGCCGCGCTCGGGCGAGGACGTGATCAGCCTGCGCGGCGTCCACAAGGGCTATGGCGACAAGCCGATCTATGACGGCCTGGACTTCCTGGTGCGCCGCAAGGAGCGCTGGTGCGTGCTGGGCGCCAACGGGACCGGCAAGTCGACGCTGCTGAAGCTGGTGGCCGGCGACACCAAGCCCGACCAGGGCGCGGTCAATATCGGCGCCAGCGTCAAGATGGGCTACTTCGCCCAGCACTCCATGGACCTGCTGGACGGCGAAGAGACGATCTTCGAGTCGCTGGAGCGCTCGTTCCCGCAAGCCGGGCAGGGGGCGCTGCGCACCCTGGCGGGCTGCTTCGGCTTCTCCGGCGACGACGTCGAAAAGCCCTGCCGCGTGCTGTCGGGCGGCGAGAAGGCGCGTCTGGTCATGGCCAAGATGCTGTTCGATCCCCCGAACCTGCTGGTGCTGGACGAACCGACCAACCACTTGGACATGGTGACCAAGGAAATGCTGGTCGCGGCCCTGGCGGACTTCGAAGGCACCATGCTCTTCGTCTCGCACGATCGTCACTTCCTGGGGGCGCTGTCGAACCGCGTGCTGGAGCTGACGCCCGAGGGCGTCCACCAGTATGGCGGCGGTTACACGGAATACGTCGCCCGCACGGGCCAGGAAGCCCCGGGGCTGCACCCCGGCGGCTAACGGCGTCGGCGACGCAATCGTCGCGCATTTCCATCTCTCTTCAACGCGGCGCGCGCGGTCGTTTCGATCGCGCGCCTGAGCGCGGTTGTGCGTCCTCTGGCCCGGTCGTTTGCGCTCGGCGCTCTCGCACGTCTACGCGAAGCCCGTTCCAGCACGAGTGAAAGGTAGAGGGGTTTTTCAAAATTGGTTGACCAATTGGTGTGATGTTTTGAGCATCAATGGTGTGAAAACAGGTTGACAGAAACGCCATGCCAATCCAGCGTCCCGGCAACAAAAAGACTTAGGGAGGCTATGATGCGTCGGATGTGGATCGGCGGAGCTCGGGCGGGCTCCAGCATGCGGTTGACGACGGCCCTGTTGGCGGGAACCGCGATCATGATCGCCGGGCCGGCCCTTGCTCAAACTGCGCCGGCCGCGCCGCAGGATCAGAACACCGAGGTCGACGCGGTCATCGTCAGCGGCATCCGCGCCTCGCTGCAGAGCGCGCTGGTCGAAAAGCGCAACGCCGACAATCTCGTCGAAGTCATCAAGGCCGAAGACATCGGCAAGCTGCCCGACCAGAACCTGGCCGAGGTGCTGGAGAACGTCACCGGCGTCCAGATCACGCGTGAAGCCGGCGTTGGCCGCGGCGTGCAGATCCGGGGCACCGACGCCAACCGCGTCGAGATCAACGGCGTCTCCACCGTCGGGTCGGGCTCGGGCCGTTCGGGCATCAGCTTCGACGACCTGGCCGCCTCGATGATCCGCTCGGTGGAGGTGATCAAGGTCTCCGAGGCCAAGACGATCGAAGGCTCGGTCGGCGGCACGATCAACCTGCGTACGATCCGCCCCCTGGACCTCTCCAAGCCGCTCCTGGCCTTCCGGGCGCAGTCGGAATACAGCGACCTGTCGCGCTCGTGGACCCCCAGGCTCTCGGGTACGGTCGGCAAGCGGTGGGACACCAACCTTGGCGAGTTCGGTCTGGTCGGCAGCTTCAGCTACGCCAAGCAGGACGTCGTCGCCTTCCGGCCGCGCGTCGACCGCGACGCCGTGGTCACCCCGACCTCTGGCCGCACCAGCGCCGAGGCGTTCCCCTTCCTGCGGATCCAGTTCTTCAACCAGGATCTGAACGACTTCAAGTATGAGACCAAGAACTTCGCCGGTTCGGCAGAGTGGAAGCCCACCGACAATCTGAAGCTCTATTTCGACGCCACGCTGAACGACCAGACGCGTTCGGAGCGCAGTTCGACGGTCCAGATCTCGACGGTCTCGGACAACGGCGTGGTCGACAACACCAAGAACACCGCCTTCGAGACCGTGAACCTGGGCACGGCCCAGGGGCCGAACGGCGACATCGACCTGGGCTCCGTCAAGGCCGCCCTGGCGGGGATCATCCTGCCCCGCACCAATGGCAATCTCGCGCCCTATCTGCGCACCACCAGCGGCACGGGCTCGCGCCTGACCAAGAGCCGTGTCTTCGATCTGGGCGGCGAGTGGAAAGGCGAGCGCCTGACCCTCAAGGCCCAGGCGGCGCTGTCGACCTCGGACTCCACGCTTCCCAGCTTCAACACGACGCTGGAGTTCGTGAACCCAAATTCGCCCGCGCCGACGGCGGGCGTCACGCTGGCCAACGGCGTGCCGATCGAGTTCGACCTGCGCGACGGCACGCTGCAGTTCGGCATCGCCCAGGGCCAGGCCAGCACGCCGACCTCGGCCATGTTGCTCAACCCGGCCAACTACCGCCTGCAGCAGGTGGCCCAGTCGCGCAGCATCCGCGACAACAAGGAAAAGGCGCTGCGCTTCGACGCGTCCTACGACATGCGCGACGTCCTGCCGATCATCACCTCGATCGACGCCGGCCTGCGCTGGAATCAGACCAGCGCGCTGAACGACAACATCACCGGCACGACGAACTTCACCAACGTGACCTCGTCGTTCTATCGCCCGAGCGGCAACCTGTTCGCCGACCTGATGATCCCCGGGCCGAACAACTACAACGGCGCCGACGGACGGCGTCTGTACTTCGCCGACTTCCTGATCCTGAATGGCGACAAGGCCTTCAACGATCCGGCGGGGACCCTGACGGCGCTGAACAAGGCGATCGCCGCCAGCAACGCGGCCAACAACGCCAGCATCCCGCTGATCGGCGAGCCGACCTCGCAGGCCAGCGCCTATTTCAAGATCACCGAGGAAACGAGCACGGCCTACTTCCAGGCCAATTTCGACACCGAAGCCTTCGGCGTGCCGATGCGCGGCAACGCCGGCGTGCGCTATGTCAGCACCGACCTGACCTCGGTCGGCAACACCGTCGCGACGGGCGGGGCGTCGACCCAGGCCCAAAACAAGACCTCGTACAAGTTCTGGCTGCCGCGCTTCAACCTGGTGGCTGAACCGGCCAACGACGTCATCATTCGCGCGGGCGTCGCGCGCGACATCCGCCGGCCGGACTTCAACACCCTGTCGACCTCGGTGACCTTCGCGACCAGCGAGAACACCGCCGTCACCCGCGGAAACCCGGCCCTGAAGCCCGAGACCGTCCTGTCGTTCGACCTGTCGGCCGAATACTACTTCGCGCCGGCCAGCCTGATCAGCGTGGGCGTCTTCCACAAGGTGCGCGACAACCTGTTCGCCAGCGTCACCGAGAGCCCGCCGGACAACGCCGTCGGCGGCGTGGTCAATCGCAGCCGCGATCAGGCCTGCCCTGGCGGCGGCATCTACAACCCGATCGCCGTGATCAGCGTCAACAATCCCGCCCGGGGCCAGACCGGCATCTGCGTGCCGCTGACCTCGACCTTCAATGTCGACGGCGAGACGACCCAGACCGGCGTCGAGGTGGCGGCCCAGTACAGCCTGGCCCAATGGGAGGACCAACTGGGCTGGGCCTCGGGGTTCGGCGTCATCGGCAACTTCACCTTCCAGAAGACCGGCGGGAATGTCGCCAACTACCGCACCATCGGCCTGACCCGGAACACGACGCGGGACCTGGGCTTCACCACCCTGCCGCAGGACCGGGTCGAGCTGGAGAACCTCTCCAAGTATGCCTACAACGCCACCCTGTTCTATGAGCGCGGCGGCCTCAGCGCCCGCATGCGCTACACGTGGCGCTCGCACTTCATCAACACCGAGGCCTTCACCTCGGCCTTCGACGTGCCGCGCATCAGCGGCGATCGCGGCCAGCTGAACGCCAGCGTGAACTACGAGCTCGCCCCGTGGGCCACGCTCGGGCTCGAGGGCGTCAACCTGCTGCGCGGCGACGCTAACGAGTACTGCATCAATGACAAGGCCCTGCTTTGCTACAACGGCCTGACCGATCGTCGGGTGGTCGTGGGGCTGAGCGTCAAGTTCTAGGTATCTTCCCCTGCGCAACTGAAAGCCCCGCCGGGGCAACCACGGCGGGGCTCTTTTGTTTGGGGCTGCAGAGGCGATCAGGCCTGGGCGGAGAGGGTGGCCATGAAGCGGTCGCGGTCGTGCTGCATGCGGCGGCGGACGGCGGCCAGGGCCTCGGCCTCCTCGGCGGCCAGCATGGCCTCGAACAGGCGGTGGAAGTGGTCGCGCATGGCCGCGCGCGAGGCCTGCGGATCGCGGGCGCGCAGGGCCGACAGGATGGCGGCGTGCTCGTCCGTCCGCGACTCCCAGTCGTGGTGGCAGACGCTCTGATAGACCTGCTTGACCTTGGGCAGCTCGTTGCGCATGCGCCAGATCAGCTTGACGCAGTATTCGACGACCGGGTTGCCGGCGAGGCGGGCGATGGCCTCGTGGAACTTCTGGTCGGCGGCGCTGGACTCCGCGTCCGTCGTCGACGGATCGGACATCACGGCGATCAGGGCGTCCAGCTCGGCCAGGGCCGCGTCGTCGATATTGGCCGCCGCCAGAGCCGCGGCCTCGGCTTCGAACACGGCGCGCGCGGCGGTCAGGTCGAAGGCGGTGACGTCGGGCAGGCGCCCGGCGATGTGCGGATCGCGCGACAGGACGTAGACGCCGGAGCCGGTCCGGATCGAGATCCAGCCCAGGGTCTCCAGCGAGATCTCGGCCTCGCGGATCGTCACCCGGCTGACATTGAAGCGCTCGGCTAGTTCGCGCTCGCCCGGCAGGCGGGCGCCGACGGGAAACTCCCCGGCCTCGATCGCGTCGCGGATCTGTTTCGCGACCGACTGATAAAGGCGTTGCTCAGACATCGGCGACTCTTCGACCTCTTTGGCTGATCAATACACTCTTCCAGGCTGCTCTTCCAAGCGTCTCTACTCGGCTGTTTGGTTGGCTGATCGCGGCGGGCCGGTTGTGGCTTCAGTCCGACCGTGAGCCGCGAGACGCCTTTGGCCGAAGCCGATGCGCCCAAATCGCCTCGGTTTTGGCAAGGTGAATTTGTCAACCAATTGGCTTGGCATCGACCATACCGGATTGGTCTGAAAAATGTCTACACTGGTCCGTAAATCTGGTTGACGGCTTGCGCGTGAATTCCTAGCGTCGGAACTCAGAGGTCGCGAAGATCCGCTGTGGAGGGAAGATGTCGAAGCCGGTTCTCAAGCGGTCTCTCCTCGCGCTCGCCGTCGTGGCGGCCGGCGGCGTTCCCGCGCTGGCTTTCGCCGAGTCCGCCCTCGTGCGCACGCCGGCCGAGTTCGCCTCGGCGCTGCCGCGTCTGCAGCCCGGCGACACCCTGACCCTGGCCGACGGCGAGTGGCGCGACGTCCAGATCGTCTTCACCGGCAAGGGCGTCGAGGGACGCCCCATCACCCTGACCGCGCAGACCCCCGGCAAGGTGATCCTGACGGGCCGCTCGAACCTCAGCATGGCCGGCGAGCACCTGGTGGTCTCGAACCTGGTGTTCCGCGACGGCTTCTCCCCGACCGGCGAAGTCCTGTCGTTCCGCAAGTCGCGCACCGAGCGCGCCAATTACAGCCGCGTGACCGGCGTGGTGATCGACGGCTTCTCCAAGCCCGATCGCACCGAGAGCGACAACTGGATCGCGCTGTATGGCCACCACAACCGCTTCGACCACAACCAGATCGTCGGCAAGACCAATGCCGGCACGACCCTGGTGGTGATCCGCGACGCCGAGCAGGGGCTCGAGAACCGCCACGCCATCGACCACAACTATTTCGGCCGCCGCCCGATGCTGGGCTCGAACGGCGGCGAGACGATCCGCGTCGGCACCAGCCACGACTCGACTTCAAGCTCGTTCACGACCGTGTCGGAGAATTGGTTCGAGCACTGCGCCGGCGAGGTCGAGATCATCTCGAACAAGTCGGGCGGCAACGTCTATCGCGGCAATGTCTTCTTCGAGTCGCAGGGCGCCATGGTGCTGCGGCACGGCGACGACAACCTGGTCGAAGGCAATGTCTTCATCGGCAACGGCCTGCCCAACACCGGCGGCGTGCGGGTGATCAACCGCCGCAACACGATCCGCAACAACTACATGGAAGGTCTGGCCGGCACGAATTTCGGCAGCGCTCTGACCATCATGTACGGCGTGCCCAATTCGCCGGTGAACCGCTACGTCCAGGTCGACGGCGCGGTGATCGAGAACAACACCTTGGTCGACGCGCGCGAGATGTCGTTCGGGGCCGGCATGGACGCCGAGCGCTCGGCGGCGCCGATCAACAGCCGCTTCGCCCAGAACCTGATCGTCAACCGCGACGGCCGCGACCCGATCCTGGTGCAGGGCGACATGAGCGGCGTCGCCTTCACGGGCAACGTCCAGTCCCCGGCGGCCACCAAGGCGCTGCCGGGGATCGCCGGGCGCAAGGTCACGCTGGAGCGCGGACCGACCGAGCTTCTACTGCCCAAGGGCCTGAAGGACGTCGGCGCGCGACGGGACCTGACCTTCGTTGCGCGCAAGGACACCGGCGTCAGCTGGTATCCCAAGACCACGCCGGTCGCCGCCTTGGACAGCGGATCGGTCGTGACCGCCACGCCGGGCGAAGACACCCTGACCCGCGCCATCGCCCAGGCCAAGCCGGGCGACCGCGTCGCGCTGCAGGCCGGCGTCTATGTCGTCAACCAGGTCATCGGCGTGAACCGCGCCGTGACGATCCAAGGCCCTACCGCAGGGCGCGCCGAGATTCAGTTCGCGCGGCCCAACCTGTTCGAGATGGCCACCGGCGGCGCTCTTCGCCTGTCGCACGTGACGATCTCCGGCGCCCTAGCTCCGGATGTCGCCGGCGCTGCAGTGATCCGGGCGGGGCAGGGCGCGGCCCAATACCAGTTGGTCGTTGAGGACTCGACGTTCCAGGACCTGACCGTCAACCGCAGCTTCAACGTCTTCGCCGCCAGCCCTAGTTCCTTCGCCGATCGCATCCGTCTGGAGCGGGTGACGGTCGAGAAGGCGACGGGCTCGGTCATCGCCGCCCATACCGAAACCGCAGACCTGGGAACCTACAACGCCGAGGTGGTCGAGATCATCGACAGCACCTTCCGCGACGTGGCCGGGCCGGTGCTCGACCTTTATCGCGGTGGGACCGACGAGAGCACCTTCGGCCCGCGCCTGACCCTGACCGGCTCGACCTTCGAGCGCAGCGGCAAGGATCTCGGCGCCATCAAGCTTTACGGCGTTCAGCGCACCGAGGCGCACGGCAATCGCTTCGTCGACAGCGGCGCGCCGACCTTCTTCCGCCGTGTCGGCTATCCGGTCTTCGTGTGGAGCGGCAACACGCTGGAGAAGACGCCCGACCTGGTCACCAACGTGTCGCCGCTGGAGACCGCGCCATGAATCGTCCGGTCCTGATCGCTCTGCTGGCGACCCTGTCGGCCGGCGTCCCCGGCGCCGTCCTGGCCCAGGCTTCCAAGGCCCCGGCGACCGCCCGCATCGACGACGCAAAGCCTGTCCTGGTGACCGCCGAGCAGTGGCGCGCCATGCGCGAGGCGGGTCAGCGCTATCCGATGTTCGCGGCCGAACAGAAGCGCGTCGAGCGCGAGGTTCGCGCCGCCATGGCCGCCGGGATCAACGTGCCCCAGCCGCGCGACCTGGGCGGCGGCGTCACCCACGAGCAGCACAAGGCCAACTACAAGGCCCTCGCTGGCGCGGGCGCGCTGTACCGCCTGACGGGCGACAAGGCCTATGCCAACTATGCTCGCGACCTGCTGCTGGCCTATGCCAAGCTCTACCCGACCCTGAAGGATCACCCCGCCGGCAATTCGTCGGTAAAGGGGCGCCTCTTCTGGCAGGCGCTGAACGACTCCGTCTGGCTGGTCTACGGCGCGCAGGGCTACGACGCCATTCGCGACACCCTGACGCCCGAGCAGCGCCGCACGATCGACAACGACGTCTTCCGGCGCATGGCCGCCTTCCTGTCGGAAGGCAAGAACGCTGCCTATTTCGACCGCATCCACAACCACGCCACCTGGGCC
>JAEXJH010000282.1 GCA_023445955.1 Pseudomonadota bacterium | reverse complement strand
CTCGCTCTGCGCGCGCAGGTCGGGCGTGGGCGGCAGCACGCGCGGCAGGCCCGCCAGTTCCTGACCGACCGGGCGCGAGGTTTCGGTGGCTTCGGCCAGGGCCGAGACGGCCAGGGCGGCGGTGGCGGCGTCGGTCACGCCCTTCTGGCTGGATTCCAGGGCGGCGATTCGGCCGTCCAGGCGCTCCAGATCGGCGGCCGGCGGGGCGACGGCGCTGGTCCCGGCATCCACCGGCAGGGCCGCGCCGGGCGCGACACGGTCGGCGACCGAGCGCGGGCTGGGCGCGGCCGAGACCTCGCCGCCGGCCGGCGAAGCCTTGGTCTTGAACAGGGTCGGGCCGTAGTGGGCGACGCCGGCGCCCAGGGCGATGCACAGCACGCAGAGGACCAACCAGATCCACACGCCGGGTCCCATCACGCGACGGCGGGCGTATAGCGCCGGATCGCTGGGCGCGACGATTTCAGCGGGATCGGGAGCGGCGTTCATGAGGTCCATTCGTGCCCCACGCCGCGTTGCTTCGCAACTTAGTGCTTAGCTGTTGAGCAAGTCTAGAAGCGCGGATTCGTCCGGACGCGGCGCGAAGATCACAGAGCCTGGTTCGGCGACGTCGCGGAGGGGCGCCGCAATGGCCTCGGACAGGCACAGAAAGCGCAGGGCCGGCGCGCGCCGCTCACGCAGGATCGCCGCCAGGGCGCGGGCGGCGCGGGGCGAGTGGAGAAGCACCGTCGCGCCAGCCTCCAGCCGCGCCAGGGTCTCGTCGGACGGCGCGCGGTCCAACGTCTCGTAGACCGCCACGCCCTTGGCCATCACGCCACAGCTGCGCAGCATGCCGACGAGGTCGCCGGCCGGTTCCTTGGCGCCGGCCCACAGCACCGGCCCCGAGGCGCCAGCGGCGATCAGGCCGCACAGGTCTTCCACGTCGCCGTCGGCGCTGGAGACCGAGGCGAAGCCCTCGACATGGGCCGCCTTGGCGGTGGCCTTGCCCACGGCGAACACCGGCAGGCCGCGTTCGTCCGTGAGCCGCCCGAAGGCTTCGACGCCGTTGGCGCTGGTGAAGGCCAAGGCGGTGAAGGGGGCCAGATCGAACTGGGCGTCCAGCGCCTCGACCGCCAGCAGGGGATCGACGATGGCTTCGAAGCCCAGCTCCCGCACGCGCTCGGCGGTGGCCAGGGCGCCGGGGCGGGCGCGGGTGATCCAGACCGGCGCGCCCGCGTGCATCGCCCTACTCCGGCAGCAGGATGGCGTCGCCGCCTTCGATGCGGACTTCGGCGCCGAGCTTGAGGCCTAGCTCGCGGGCCTCGGCGATGTCGTTGGCGCCGGAGAGGGTCGTCTCGCCGTGGCGGCGGAAGCGCTGGGCGCCGTCCGGGGTCAGGGCCTCGACGACCATCGTCAGGCGCGCGCCGTCCAGCACCGCGCGGGCGCCGATGGCGGTGCGGCACGAACCTTCCAGGGCGTAGAGCGCGCCGCGCTCGGCGGCGACGGCGATGGTGGTCTCGCGGCAGCTGACAGCCTGCAGCCACGGGGCGTGGGCGTCTTCCAGCCGGGTCTCGATGACCAGGGCGCCCTGGCCCGGAGCCGGCGGGGCGGCGTCGGGGTCGAGCCAGCTTCGGGTGATGTGGCCCAGGCCCAGGCGGTTCAGGCCCGACTGGGCCAGCAGAATGGCGTCGGCCTCGCCGCGCTCCAGCTTGGCCAGGCGCGTGTCGACATTGCCGCGCAGCATGACGATCTCGAGGTCCGGGCGCACGTGCAGGGCCTGAGCTTGGCGGCGCAAACTGGCGGTGCCGAGGCGCGCGCCCTTGGGCAGGTCTTCCAGCCGCTCGGCGACGTGGCTGATGAAGGCGTCGCGCGGGTCTTCGCGCTCGGGCGTGGCGGCCAGGATCAGGCCCGGCGGCAGCTCGGCCGGCATGTCCTTCAGCGAGTGGACGGCGCAGTCGATGCGGCCATCCAGCAGGGCTTCCTCGATCTCCTTGGTGAAGAGGCCCTTGCCGCCGATCTCCATCAGGCGACGGTCCTGGATCCGGTCGCCGCTGGTGACGATCGGGATCAGCGGCGCGGCGGCCTCAATCTCTTCCTGCGAGGCGCCCTGCGGCACGCCCAGAGCGTGCGCGATCCGCGCCTGCATCAGCCCCGACTGGGCCAGGGAGAGCTTGGAGCCGCGCGCGCCGATGCGGATGGGAGGTTGCCGGGACACGGTCGGAACGTTACCTGCGGAGACGAGATTTCATCTTCGCTGCTACAGGAGCGGCGGGAAGCCCGCAAGAAATGACCACCCCTAAGGATTCCGCCCTCACCATCCTCGGCCTGGAGACCAGCTGCGACGAGACCGCGGCCTCGGTCGTGCGCCGCGCGGCGGACGGGACGGTCACGGTGCTGTCCTCGGTGATCGGCACCCAGTTCGAGCAGCACGCCCCGTTCGGCGGCGTAGTGCCCGAGATCGCCGCCCGCGCCCACGTCGAGGCCATCGACACCATCGCCGCCGAGGCCATCCGCGCCTCGGGCC
>JAEXJH010000281.1 GCA_023445955.1 Pseudomonadota bacterium | reverse complement strand
ACCATCTCCTTCTTGGCCTGACGGGCTTCGCGCTCGCCCTTCTGGACCGTCTGGACGATGCGGCGATAGTCGTCGATCGGCACGCCGGTCTCGGTGGCCAGGGCGGCGATCTCGCCACGGATATCGGTCACCGACTGGGCGTCGTTCTCGACGAACTTGGTCCAGCGCACGCCCATGCCCTTGACCTGGTCGCCCCAGTTCGGGTTCAGCTCCGAACCGAAATAGGCCTTCAGGAACTCGCCGCGGCTGATGCCGTAGCTGTCAGCCAGGCGCAGCAGGCGGCCTTCCAGGCCGATCAGGCGCTTGTTGATCGCATAGAGCTGCTCGACCAGCGCCTCGATGCGGTTGTTGTTCAGCTTCAGCGTCTTCAGGTGCTGGATGATCGTCTGCGACAGACCTTCATAGGCCTTGCGATCGGCGTCGGTCAGGTCCTCGCCCTTCAGGCGGCTGCCGACCAGCTTGTCCTGCAGCTTGCGGAAGCTTTCGAACTCGCTGGCGATGGCGTCCAGGATGGCCATGACGCCTTCGCGCAGTTCGCCTTCCATGGCGCTGACGGTCGGACCGGCGCCGTCGTCGAAATCGTCGTCGTCCTCGCCTTCGCCCTCGGGCTTGGGTTCGGCGCCGGCTTCCTGGTCGACCGGCTCGGCCGGTTCGGCGTCGTCGTCCTCGGCGGCCGGCTGGGCGGCCACGCCGTTGATGGCGGCGTAGGTGCCTTCCAGATCGATGACTTCACGCAGCAGGATGCGGCCCGTGCCCAGTTCCTCGCGCCACACCATGATGGCTTCGAAGGTCAGGGCGGACTCGCACAGGCCGCGGATCATGGTGTCGCGGCCGGCCTCGATGCGCTTGGCGATGGCGATTTCGCCTTCGCGCGATAGCAGCTCGACCGAGCCCATCTCGCGCAGGTACATGCGCACGGGGTCGTCGGTGCGGTCGTAGGCGGCCGGCTTGTCGCTGGTGATGACCGTAGTGTTCTCGTCGCGGGTGGCGACTTCGCCGCCTTCCGAGCCCTCGGCGTCTTCTTCGGCCTCGACCACGTTGACGCCCATCTCGCTCAGCATGGCGAGGGTGTCTTCGATGGCGTCGGGGCTGACTTCCTCGGACGGCAGCACCTTGTTCAGCTCGTCCATCGTGACGTAGCCGCGGGCCTTCGCCTGCTTGATGAACTTCTTTACGCCAGCATCGGTCAGGTCGAGCAGAGGACCGTCACCACCGGTGGCTTCGGGCGCTTCCGTCTCGGCCGAGGAATTGTTGCTCATCAAGCTCTCCGAAATCGACGCCGCCGTCGTGCAAGAGCGGCGTCGAAAAAATCCTTATCGAAAAGGCTCTGCCTGTCCGGTCCGCGCGATTCTGAGTCAGCGCTTTCCCAGGGATCACGTTCCCGTCAGAACCCGCCCGATCGCGCCCTCATCCGCCATGTACAAGCGCTCCGCGGGAGACCCGGCGGAGACCATACGGCGTGGGCGCGGCCTGGCGTCTGCCCTGAAAGGGTCGACGACCGCTGGGGACCTGGGGCTGCGGCGAGGGTGACATCCTGTTTCGATGAGGGCGCGCGCTACGGCGGCCCGAGCGATGTCAATCAGCTGCTTGGCAAATCCTTGAGTCGGCATGTGGCTTTGGGTGACGCCGGTGTCAAGATGGTGACAGCAGGTTTCGGCGCGCCGAGGTTCGATTTAATCCCGATACGCCCGCTCCCCCTCTCCCCTTGCGGTCGGGTGGGGAGACGTTTCCTAATGCAGGACCTGCGAGACCTGCTCGGGATCGGTCCAGCCGCCGCTGTCGATCAGGCGCTTGACCGCGTCGCGCTCGGTCTTCAGCCGCATCAGGGTCTGTATATCGCTTTCGTCGACCAGGTCGGTCTTGGCGTCATCGACCGCGCGCTCCAGGGCCGTCAGGCGGATCAGGAGATCGAAGGCCTGCGACCACAGCGCGCGGATGGCTTCCTCGGGGTTCGAGGCGGCGCTTTGGGCGACATCCAGCGCCTTGACGCCCGAGGCGGAGCGTTCGAGCAGGGCCAGCGCGCCGGCGTCGTAGCCGATCGAGGCCAGGCGGCCGCGCAGCATGCCGGTCTCGAGATGGTCGGCCTCCAGGCGCAGATTGACCAGCTCATGGGCGATACCGTCCAGGCGTGCGTCGCCCAGGCCCTGGTTCATCAGCACCTCGATGCGGTCGTCGACGACCTTGGGGTCACGGATGGCGGCGATCAGCAGGGCGGCCGAGAACGGCTTGGGCGCGTATTGCAGAGCCTGGGCGGCCGCGCGGCCCTCGGCCGTGGAGCCCTCCAGGCGGTTCTTGCCGAAGCCGCCCTTGCGGGGCGTGTTGTCCCAGCGCTGGCGCGACAGCTGCCGGCCCGCATCGCTGGCGTCGTTCTTGACCCGCCGCGCGGCCCGCATCTCGTCGAGGCGGTCCAGCAGCTCTTCCTTGTAGGCGTGCGCCAGGTCCTTGTCGGCGATGGTCGCCGCCAGGGTGCGCAGGCGGACCTTGAGGTTGGTGCGCTGTTCGGGCGTGTCGAAAGGCTCGACCGCCTTCTCGCGCTCGAACAGGGCCTCGACAAAGGGCTTGGTGTCGGAGAGCTGGGCCTTCAGCGCCGCCGGACCCTGCTCGCGCAGCACGTCGTCGGGGTCCTTGCCGCCGACCGGCATCGAGAACAGGAACGAGCGGCCAGGTTTCAGCAGCGGCAGGGCGCGGTCGATGGCGCGGTCGGCGGCGCGCTGACCGGCCTTGTCGCCGTCGAAGCAGAGGGTGGGGGTCGGATGCAGGCGCCAGAGGCCCTCCATCTGCTCCTCGGTCAGGGCCGTGCCCATGGCCGCCACGGCCGGCACGCCCGCGCGCTGGCAGGCGATGACGTCCATATAGCCCTCGACCACCACCATCGGCGGCTTCTCGCCCCCGCTCTGGCCGGCGTGCAGGATCTTGCGGGCCTCGAACAGGCCGTAGAGCACCCGCCCCTTGTGGAAGAGGCCGGTCTCGGGACCGTTCAGGTACTTGGCGCGGGCGTTGGGATCCATGGCCCGGCCGCCGAACGACACGACCTTCCCGCGGCTGTCGGTGATCGGGAAGATGATGCGGTCGCGGAAGCGGTCATAGGGCTGACCGCCGTCCTCGGGCGAGATCAGCACCCCGGCGTCCACCAGGTCGCCCGGCTTGGCGCCCTTGGCGACCAGGTAGTCTTTCAGTCCCGTGCGGTTGTTGGGCGCAAAGCCGATGCGGAAGCGGGCCCACTCGCTTTCGGGCAGGCCGCGCTTTTCCAGATAGGCGCGGGCGGCCTGGCCGACGGGGCGGCGCAGCTCGGCCTCGAACCAGGCGGCGCCCAGCTCCATCCAGTCGCCCAGGGACGAGCGCTTCTGCTCCTCGCGGGCCATGTGCGGGTCGACGGCGGGCAGGCTCATGCCCGCCTCGGCCGCCAGCCGCTCGACGGCCTCGGCGAAGGTCAGCCGCTCGGTCTCCTGCAGGAAGCTGATGATGTCGCCGTGCTTGCCGCTGGAGAAGCAGTGATAGAAGCCCTTCTCGTCGTTGACGAAGAACGAGGGGCTCTTCTCCTTGGTGAACGGCGACAGCCCCGCATATTCGCGCCCCTGCCGGCGCAGCTTCACCGACTTGCCGACGACGTCGGACGGGCGAAGGCGGGACTTCAGTTCTTCGAGGAAGCGGTCGTCGAAACGCATCTAGGGCGGTGTGGTGTTTCAGGTGCGAAGCTTAGTGTTTGCACCTCATATCATATAGCGTCGCGCCATCCGAAAAATCGGCCTTCACATCGAGATCCCAAGCTCCGCCCTAGGAACACCGACTCCGCCCTCTCCGTTTTGATCGCCGGAGCGCCTCGACGCGCTCGCAGCTTCAAACACGCCACGGAGAAGACCCATGCCCCAGAAGTGGAATGACCGCGAAGGTCGCTTCGACGTCGAGGCCGACGGCGATTTCGACCGCGATCGCGGCGGCTATGGCTATGACCATGCGCCGCGCCGCGACCGGCCTCACGACCCCGCCTACCGCACCGAAGGCCCGCCGCGCGGCCCGCGCCGCCACGGCAGCGAGTTCCTGCGCGCGACGCAAGCCGGCGGCGATATCGGCTATGGCGGCAGC
>JAEXJH010000280.1 GCA_023445955.1 Pseudomonadota bacterium | reverse complement strand
TGGGCAACAACATCCCGGTGTTCTTCATCCAGGACGCCATCAAGTTCCCCGACCTCATTCACGCCGCCAAGCAGGATCCCGACCGCGAGTTCCCCCAGGCCCAGACCGCCCACGACACGTTCTGGGATTACATCTCGCTGACGCCCGAGAGCATGCACATGGTCATGTGGATCATGTCGGACCGCACCATCCCGCGCTCCTACCGGATGATGGAAGGCTTTGGCGTCCACACCTTCCGACTGGTCAACGCCGACGGCCAGAGCACCTTCGTCAAGTTCCACTGGCGGCCCAAGCTCAATGCGCAGTCGGTGGTCTGGGACGAGGCCGTCAAGATCAACGGCGCCGATCCCGATTTCCATCGTCGTGACCTCTGGGAAGCGATCGACACCGGCGATTTCCCCGAATGGGAATTCTGCCTGCAGACCTTCAGCCAGGACGAAGCCGACGCCCTGCCCTTCGACGTGCTCGACCCGACCAAGGTCATCCCCGAAGAGGTCATCCCGCTGCGGGTGGTCGGCCGCATGGTTCTGGACCGCAATCCCGACAACTTCTTCGCCGAGACCGAGCAGGTCGCCTATTGCGCCTCGCACGTCGTGCCGGGCATCGACTTCACCAACGACGCGCTTCTGCAAGGCCGGCTATTCTCCTACCAGGACACCCAGCTCAAGCGCCTGGGCTCGGCCAACTTCCACCAGATCCCGATCAACCAGCCCAAATGCCCATTCCACAATCTGCAGCGTGATGGCCACATGCAGATGGGCGTGCCCAAGGGCCAAGTGAACTACGAGCCCTCCAGCCTCGGCGACGACGTCAAGCGCGAGAGCCAGACCAGCGGCTATCGCACCTTCCCAGCCTCCGAGAGCGGCGAGCAGCTGCGCGTTCGTCCCGAGACCTTCGCCGACCATTACAGCCAGGCGCGCCTGTTCTTCCTCAGCCAGACCGATCCCGAGCGCGACCATATCGTCGCGGCCCTGATCTTCGAACTGTCCAAGTGCAATGTCGCGCGGGTGCGCACGGCGGTGCTCTCGCGCCTGGTTCATATCGACGAGAGCCTGGCCGCGCGCGTCGCCGCCGGCCTAGGGATCAAGGATCCGATCACGCCCGCGCCCGCGCCCGTCGCCGCCCAGGACCTGGACCTGTCGCCGGCGCTGAGCCTGCTGGCCAAGGCCGCCCCCGGACTAAAGGGCCGCAAGGTCGGGGCCCTGGTCACCGATGGGGTCGATGACGCGCTGCTGGCCGACCTCAAGGCCGCGGTCGAGGCGGCCGGCGCGAAGCTGGCGATCATCGCCCCGACCATCACGGGCGTGACCACCGCCGGGGGCCAGTTGATCCCGGCCGACTTCCGGGTCGACGGCGGCCCGTCGGTGCTGTTCGACGCGGTGGCGGTGCTGGCGTCGGACGAGGGCGGCGCGGCCTTGGCGCTGGAAGCCGCGGCCGTCAACTTCGTGCGCGACGCTTTCGGCCATCTGAAGGTCATCGCCTATGTGCCGGCCGCCGCGCCGCTCTTCGTCAAGGGCGGGCTCTCCGACGCCAATCCCGACGCCGACGCGGGCCTCATCAACCTGCCGACCAAGGCGATCGCCGATTTCGTCAGCGCCGCCGAAGCGGGCCGGATCTGGGCCCGTGAGCCGCTGGTCCGCAAGGTCTTCTGATCGTCCGCCCATGGCCTGGCGCGCGCCGGGTCATGGGCGGCCACGACCTGGCGAGCTTTTCGTCCTCGCCGCAGGAACGACAAGGCGCGCCAGGATTTCTCTCAAGGTCCGGACAGCGCCTTCTTGGCCCTGGGGACGCCAGGGGCCCGGCATACGCCCCCCCCGACGATCGCCGGGCCGCACCCTCTCCTCTTCGGCGAAGCGCTGACCCCGCCCAAGCCCGGATCCGCCCCGCATGCCAAGATCTCCCAAGCCTCCTCAAGTTGGTCAGGGGGCGATGTTGCTGGGACGCCAAAGTTATCCGGTGAGCTTTGAGCTTCGCTACATCGACTCCCAGGGCCTGCGGGTGGCCAAGGGCGGTCTGACGGGCGATGCCGAGGCCATGCGCGAGGCGTTCCGGGCCGGGCGGGCGCGCTTGTCGCTCGACGATGGCAAGAACCTGGAGATCGCGATCGTGGCCCACACCGAAGGCAGTTCGACGGCCTATTTCGAGAGCGCCGGCCAGACGCGTTAGGCCAATCCTCGCGACCCTGGGCGATGTTGAATCCCTTCGCGGGATTGGCGCGTTGATGCCCCAAGGAGATCCACGATGACCAAGGCCGCCAACGACGACCGGCGCTTCAGCGTCCACGCCCGCCACGCAGGGCCTCACCATGCCCGGGTTGTCCACGAGCCGTCGTTCGAGGCCGCGGCCGTGGCCTATGTCGAGGACCTGGCCATCGCGCCCGAGGACGACGGCGAGATCAGCGTCGTGGTTCGCGATCTCGACACCGGCGGCGAGCACTGCTTCCGCATAGACCTCGACACCGGCGAGACCGCGCCCTGCGGCGCCTGAGAACGAATCACCGCGCCCGTCGTTGAATCCAGGACGCCGCGCAGGCGGGCAAGGATCTTCGACATGGCATATCGCCCGACCTGGCAAGGACATCTTCGGCTTTCGCTCGTGACCTGCCCGGTGGCCCTCTACACGGCCACCAACAGCGGCGGCGAGGTGCACTTCAACCTGATCAATCCGGAGACCAACAACCGGATCAAGATGGTCACCACCGACCCCGACACCGGGCCGATCGAGCGCAGCAAGCTGGTCAAGGGCTACGAGGTGTCCAAGGGCGAATACATCCTGCTCAGCCAGGACGAGATCAACGACGTCAAACTCGAGAGCACCAAGACCATCGACATCGAGCGGTTCGTGCCGGCAGAGGATATCGACCGCATCTATTGGGACAATCCCTACTACCTCGCGCCCGACGGCAAGCTGGCCCAGGAGGCCTTCGCCGTGATCCGCGCGTCGATGGAACGCTCGGGCCAGATCGCGCTGGGCCGCGTGGTGATGTCGACCCGCGAGCGACTGCTGGCCTTGGAGCCGCGCGGCAAGGGCATCTTGGCCTACACGCTGCGCACCGACGCCGAGGTGCGCAAGGAAGACGAGGTTTTCGGATCGATCAGCGACAAGGCCGCCGATCCGCAGATGATCGCCATCGCCCAGAAGATCATCGAGCAGCAGGAAGGCCCGTTCGATCCCAGCCAGTTCGTCGATCGTTATGAAGAGGCCCTGAAGGACCTGATCAAGGCCAAGCAGAAGGGCCACAAGATCGCCAAGGTCGAAGAACCCGAGGACACCAATGTCGTCGACCTGATGGCCGCCTTGCGCGCCAGCCTGGGCGGCAAGGACGCCAAGGCTCCGGCCAAGGCCGCCGCCAAGAAACCCGCGGTCAAGAGCAAGGCCAAGGCGCCCGCCAAGACCGCGTCGGCCAGGACGCGCAAGGCCAGCTAGATCTCGCCGCCCTCGGCCCGGTAGGCCCTCCGGGCCTTGTCCAGTCGCGCCTCGGCGGTCTTGCGATCGGCCGTCCAACGCCGACGCGACGCGGCCTCCTCAGCCTCGAGCGTCTCGCGCCGCCTTTGGAAATCGGCTTCGTCTTCGAGGCGGCGCCTATTGATCGCCGTCAGCGCTTTTTCCGCCGCATCGACCTCGGAGCGATCCGGCGGCGCCGCCGCGGGCTCGGGCGCCTTGACCTTGGGGACGACCTTCAGCGCCGGCTTGGGCCGTTTTGGCGGATCGGGGACCCGCGGCAGGTTCGGCGCGAGGCTGAAGGGATCGTTGGAGCCTATCGCGCGGCGCAAAGGCGTTTCGGGATGGCCCAGGGCCGCCTCCACCGCCGCCGGGTCTTCGGCGAGCTTGGCGCGGCCCTCGGCGAACAGGTTCTGGCGCATGCCCCAGGCAGCCAGGGCCGCGACCTGGTTCGGCGCGGCCACGACGCTGTCGTGGAAGCCGAACTGGGCCTGGTAGACCTTCAGACGGCGCGGCGCGTTGGCCATCGGCTCAGACCTTGCCCAGGCGCGCGATCGCCTTGGCGAGGGAGCGTTCGCCCTCGCAATAGTCTTCCCAGGCCGTCAGCTTGCGCACCAGGCCCGGCACGGTGCGCACGGTGTACTTGGCCGGGTCCAGGCCCTTCTTCACCTGCCCCCAGCCGATCGGCATCGACACCGGCGCGCCGGGTCGGCCGCGCGGCGACAGCGGCGCTACCGCCGTAGCCATGCGATCGTTGCGCAGATAGTCCAGGAAGATGCGTCCTGTCCGATCCTTCTTGGCCATGCTGATCAGGTAGCGGTCAGGATCATCAGCCGCCATGGCCTTGCAGACGTCGCGGGCGAACGCCTTGGCGATGTCCCAGCCGATCCCCTCGGCCGACAACGGGGTGACGACGTGCAGGCCCTTGCCGCCCGTGGTCTTGCAGAACGACACCAGGCCAAGGTCAGCCAGCCGGTCGCGCACTTCACGCGCGCCCTCGATGACCCGCTCGAACGCCACGTCGGGCGCGGGATCGAGGTCGAAGACCAGCCGCCCTGGCTGCTCGGGCAGGAACGGCTCGCTGTTCCAGGGATGCAGTTCCAGCGCGCCGACCTGGGCGGCGGCGACCAGGGCCTCGACCTTGTCGAATTGGAGGTAGGGTTTGCGGTCGCCCCATACCTCCACTTCGGTGATCAAGGCCGACTGGCCCTGGCCCGAATGGCGCTGGAAGAACTTCTGCTCGCCCGCGATGCCGTCGGGCATGCGGATCATCGAACAGGGCCGGCCGCGGACATGCTCGATCATCCAAGCGCCGACCGCCTCGTAATAGCGCGCCAGCTCGCCCTTGGTCACCGGCTGACCATCGCCCGCTTGCGGCCATAGAATCTTGCCGGCGTTGGAAATGGTCTGGCCCAGGACCACGATCGACCCTTTGGGACTGACGGTCGCGGATTTGACCGTCGTGGTCGCCGCCTTTTGGGCCTTGGGCTCGGCGAGTTTGGTCGCGGCGGGCGCGGGCGTCTCGGCCTCGACCTCGGCGGCGGGTTTGTCCTCGCGCAGGCCCTTGAAGGACGCCTGGCGAAGCTGTCCCTCGGCGGTGTAGCCTTCGTACTCGA
>JAEXJH010000279.1 GCA_023445955.1 Pseudomonadota bacterium | reverse complement strand
TCATTGAACTGGGCCGGGGCCGTGCGGTCGGCGTTGTCGATGGTCAGGGCCACATCGGCGTGGTTGCGCGGCGGGCGCGCGCCGCTGCCGGCGAAGATCACGTCGTCCATGCCGCCGGCCCGCATGGCCTTGGCCGAGTTGGCTCCCATCACCCAGCGCAGGGCTTCCAGCAGGTTGGACTTGCCGCAGCCGTTCGGCCCGACGATGCCCGTCAGGCCGGGCTCGATCCGGAACTCGGTCGGCTCGACGAAGGACTTGAAGCCCGAAAGGCGCAGGCGCTGGAACTGCACGAGGCGGTCCCGTTTGGTCCCTTAGCCCTTCGCCGCGGTGGCGAAGGCCTTGGACAGGGCGGCGAAGCTGATGTCGCCCTCGATGGGCGCGCCGTTGACGAAGAAGGTCGGGGTGACCTCGATATTGTCCTGATTAATCGCCTTGAAGAACCGATCGTTGACGCCCTTCAGGGCGGCCGGATCCTCCAGCGCCGCCTTGAACTGCGCGTCGGTCAGGCCGTACTGCTTGCCGATCGCCTGCAGGCCCTCGAACAGCTTCTCGCTGCGATAGATCTCTTCCTGCTTCTGGAAGACGGTGGTCAGCACCTCGAAATACTTGCCCGGGATGCGACGGCACAGGATGAAGCCGGCCGCCGCGAACTCGTTCGGCGGAGTCAGGAACTCGCGGAACACCAGGCGCACCTTGCCGGTGTCGATGAAGGTCTTGCGGATTTCCGGCTGCACTGTCGTCCACCAGTGGGCGCAGTGGGGGCAGCTGGCCGAGGCGTAGACCACCAGCTGGATCGGCGCCTTGGGCGAGCCCAGCACCATCTCGCCTGGGACGGGCGGCAGCGGCGCGGCGCGCACGGACGAGGCCGCCGCCGTCGCGGCGAGGCCGGAAACGATCAGTGCGCGCCGGTCGAGGGTCATTACTTCGAGGCTTCCGCGATGGCGGCGTCCAGCTGAGCCAGGGTGACTTCGCCACCGGCCTCGCCGCCCACCTTCTTGCCGTTGACGATGAAGGTCGGGGTGCCTTCGATCTTGTCGGCCTTCATCTGCTTGTCCAAGCGATCAGCCGACTTGGCGGCGTTCTCGTCGGTCAGGCAGGCGTTGAACTGGTCTTCGCTCATGCCGGCGGCCTGGGCGATGGTCAGCAGCTCGCCGCGGATGTCGCCGGTCTGGAAGATGCGCATTTGGGCGGCGTAGATCGCGTCGGTGACCTGGAAGTACTTATCCTTGCCGGCGCAGCGGGCCAGCATGGCGCCGGCATTGGCCAGGCGCGGCTCGCCGGTCAGGGCTTCGCGGGCCACGTAGTTGACCTTGCCGGTGTCGATGTACTTGGCCTTGAAGGACGGGAAGACCTCCTCGTTCCACTTGGCGCAGTGCGGGCAGGCGACCGAGGCGTACTCGACCACGACCACCTTGGCGTTGGCGTTGCCCATGGTCATGTCGTCGGCGGTGATCTTGGTCCCCTTCGGGCCGCACGCGGTCAGAGCGCCCAGCGAGGCGGTGAGGGCGACGGCGGTCAGGAGCCGGCGGGTCAGCGGACGCATGTTCGATCTTCCTTGTAGCGCAACGGCGAAGTTAAGCGCGATTCTCAAGCCTCCAAAAAGAAGGAGGCAAAAGGGCGCGGATAAGGCTCGAGCAACAGCTTGATCAGCGCCGGGTTGTCAATCGCCCCGGCGGCTTAAGGGTACTCCCGAAGCACGCCCCGGCCCAGTTTCAGCAGGGCGTCCTTGAGGCCGCCTTCCGGCTGCTCGGACAGGCTGTCGGAGAGCTGCTTCTCCAGCGCCGCGTCCAGCGGCGGTTTGCGGCGCGGACGCTGCGCGGCCGGCGCGGCGGGCGTCTTCACCGGACCCTGGACGATGCGCAGGCGCGTGACCACGCCCTTGCCCAGCAGCATGTCGAGGCGGGCGGTGATCTGCGGGGCCTGATGCTGGATCAGCGAGGCCACCGGCCCGTCGACGCGCAGCTCCAGCGCGCCGCCTTCGCCGTTGCGGCCCTTGATGATCCGGACAGGCTCGGTCCGCCGCGCCAGGGTGTCGCCGACGATCTCGCGCCAGCGGGCCTGGATGGCCGCGGGGCCTTGGCCGAACTGCTGCTCCAGCGACTTCAGCAGCGGCGCCAGGCTCTTGCCGGCGGGGGGCGGCGGACGGCGCTGCGGCTTGGTGCGCTTGCTCCGC
Organism: Pseudomonadota bacterium; assembly: GCA_023445955.1. Lineage (GTDB taxonomy): Bacteria > Pseudomonadota > Alphaproteobacteria > Caulobacterales > Caulobacteraceae > Caulobacter. The sequence continues at coordinate 8,866 of JAEXJH010000279.1, read as the reverse complement.
AGGATCGCGAGGGCTTCTTCCGACGTGGGCAAGGGGCGGCGCATGCGAGGAAACTAGCATGGCAGGCTCGGTTCGCGGTAGGCGAGGGAAGATGAAAGACCGCGACGCCATCCGTTCGGCCCTGCTGGCCTGGTATGACCGCCAAGCGCGGACCCTGGCCTGGCGTACGGGCCCGGCCGAGCGCCGCGCCGGCGTGCGCAGCGATCCTTACCGCGTCTGGCTGTCGGAGGTGATGCTGCAGCAGACCACCGTGCCCCACGCCACGCCGTATTTCCTGGGCTTCACCGAGCGCTGGCCGACCGTCTCGGACCTCGCGGCGGTCGAGGATGGCGACCTGATGGCCGCCTGGGCGGGGCTTGGCTACTACGCGCGGGCTCGCAACCTGCTGGCCTGCGCGCGGGCGGTTGCCAGCCAGCACGGCGGCGTCTTCCCGGACACCGAGGAGGGCCTGCGGGCCTTGCCGGGCGTGGGCGCCTATACCGCCGCCGCCGTGGCCGCGATCGCCTTCGACCGCGCCGCCAATGTCGTCGACGGCAATGTCGAGCGGGTGATGTCGCGGCTGTTCGCCGTCGAGGCGCCGATGCCCGACAGCAAGCCGGCGCTCAAGGCCCTGGCCGGCGAGTTGGTCACCGACGATCGCCCCGGCGACTGGGCGCAGGCGCTGATGGATCTCGGTGCGACGGTCTGCAAACCGAAGGCTCCGCTGTGCGACCGCTGCCCGATCTCGGCCTGGTGCGCGGCCTATGCCGGCGGCGCGCCGGAGACCTATCCGCGCAAGACCAAGAAGGCCGACCGCCCGCGCCGCCACGGCGTGGCCTATGTCCTGACGCGCGGCGACGATGTCGCCCTGGTCCGCCGCCCGCCGAAGGGCCTGCTGGGCGGCATGCTAGGCCTGCCGACTAGCGACTGGCGCGCGACGCCGTGGTCCGACGCCGAAGCGGTCGCCGCCGCGCCGGTCGCCGCCGCCTGGCGCGATTTGGGCGCCGTCGAGCAAGTCTTCACGCACTTCAGCTTGACCCTGCGGGTCTTCGCGGCCGAGGGCGCGAACGACGGCGACTTCGTCTGGACGCCACGCAAGGGGTTAGGCGCGCTGCCTAGCGTGTTCCTAAAGGCGGCGCTGGCTGCCGAGCGGCTGCTCTAAAAGACCTTGTGTCCTTCGAGGCCTAGTTCATCCCCGCCCGCACCTGAGCCCGTAGCACGTCGATGGGCGCCAGGCCCGCGTCGGTCTTGAAGTGCCAGTAGGTCCAGCCGTTGCAGGCCGGGGCCGACTGCACCAGGGCGCCGATCTTGTGGATCGAGCCCGACAGGTCGCCGACCGTGATCGAGCCGTCCGGACGAACCTTGGCGGCGTGCGTGCCCTTGCTGCAATAGAGCGTGTCGCCGGGCGAAAGCAGGCCGTTCTCGACGATCGTGCCGAACGGCACGCGCGGCTCGGCGCGCTTGCTGCCCATGACCTCAAGGTCTTCCGGGGCGATCGGCGTGACCTTGGCGATGCGGGCCTTGGCGTATTCGAGGTACTCGGCCTCGCGCTCGATGCCGATGAACTTGCGGCCCAGGCGCTTGGCGGCCGCGCCGGTGGTGCCGACGCCGAAGAACGGATCCAGGATCACGTCGCCCGGCTTCGTCGTCGACAGGATCACGCGATAGAGCAGGGCTTCCGGCTTCTGGGTCGGGTGGGCCTTGTTTCCGTCGGCGCCCTTGATGCGCTCTTCGCCGGTGCACAGCGGGATGGTCCAGTCCGAGCGCATCTGCACCTCGTCATTGGCCATCTTCAGGGCGTCGTAGTTGAAGGTGTAGCGCTTGGCGTTCTGGCTCTTCGACGCCCAGATCAGGGTCTCGTGGGCGTTGGCGAAGCGGGTGCCCTTGAAATTGGGCATCGGGTTGGACTTGCGCCAGACGATGTCGTTCAGGATCCAGAAGCCCAGGTCCTGCACGGCCACGCCGACGCGGAAGATGTTGTGATAGCTGCCGATCACCCAGATCGCGCCGTCGTCCTTCAGCACGCGGCGGGCGGCCTTCAGCCACTCGCGCGTGAACTTGTCGTAGGCGGCGAAGCTCTCGAACTGGTCCCAGTGGTCGTCGACCGCGTCGACCTTGGAATTGTCGGGACGCAGCAGGTCGCCGCCCAGCTGAAGATTGTAGGGCGGATCGGCGAAGATCAGGTCGACCGACTTCTCCGGCAGGGCGTTCATCTGCTCGATGCAGTCGCCCAGGATGATGGTTTCCGGCCCGAACTTCATGGTCCCGTTCCTTTAGAAAGCGAACGGAATCATGAGTCTTGCTGGTAAATGCGAGGTGAGCAGACGTGGTTAGCGGCGCGTTAACTCTACTCAGGAGCGCCTATTTGAGTCTGATCAGACTCAAAACTTGTGGACGATCAATCGTCTAGCGTTCCGCCTAGCGCCAGTTCGCCGGCCAGCGCGGCCTTCACCGGCGCCCAGCCCAGGCGGTGGATCGGCGAGGGACCTAGCTTGCGCAGGCCCTCGACGTGGATCGGGGCGTGGTAGCCCTTGTGGCCGGCGAAGCCGTAGCCGGGATAGACCGCGTCCATCTCGACCATGATCCGGTCGCGGGCTTCCTTGGCCAGGATCGAGGCCGCCGCGATCGAGCATGACAGGCTGTCGCCCTTGACCACGGTCTTGATCGGACACGGCAGCTTGAAGGCGTAGTTGCCGTCCACGAGGGCGATGGTCGGCGTCACCGACAGGCCCTCGATGGCCCGGCACATGGCCAGGCCGGCCGCGTGCAGGATGTTGAGCTCCGCGATCTCCTCGATCGAGGCCATGCCCACGCACCACGAAATGGCGACGGCCTTGATCTCTTCCTCCAGGGCCGCGCGGGCCTTGGCGGTCAGTTTCTTGGAGTCGTTGAGGCCCTTGGGGACGCGGTCGGGGTCCAGGATCACCGCGCCGGCGCTGACCGGCCCGGCCCACGGACCGCGCCCAGCCTCGTCCACCCCGCAGACAGGTCCCTGTCCGCAGGCCAGTTCCAGCATCATGTCGGGCCCGGTGCGCATGGGGCGGTGTTTAGGCCGGTTCGCCGAGGATGGGAATGACGGGCGTCCTCGCCTAGGGTCGAGGCATGACCTGTCTTCGTGCGTTCGCAGCCCTGGCCCTCGTCTCCGTCCTGTCCGCCGCGCCGGCCCATGCCGCCGATCCGACCGGAGGCGACTGGAAGCTGGTCTGGTCCGACGAGTTCGACGGCGATCGGCTGGACGATACCAAATGGACCTACGCCGCAGACTGCGGCGGGGGCGGCAACGCCGAGCGGCAGTGCTACGCGGTCAGCCCGGACACCGTGTCGGTCGGCGGCGGCGTGCTGAAGCTGACGACGATCAAGCGCAAGACCGAGGGCCTGGCCAATCCGTGGGCGGGTCCGACGGGTCCGATGAAGACCGGCGACTACGCCTCGGGCAAGATCCTGACCAAGGGCAAGGCCTCCTGGCGCTACGGCCGGATCGAGGCCCGCGCGCGTGTGCCCGGCGGCCAGGGCGTCTGGCCGGCGATCTGGATGATGCCCGAGCACGAGATCCACGGCGGCTGGCCGAAGTCGGGCGAGATCGACATCCTGGAGACGGTGAACCTCGGCGCGCCGTGCGAGCCGTGCGAAGGCGGCCGCGAGAACCGGATCTTCGGCACGATCCACTTCGCCGGCGACGCCAGTGGGGCGCACAAGCAGGTCAGCACCGGGACGCCGATGCCGGCCTCGTCCGACGGCTTCCACGTCTATGCGGTCGAGTGGTCGCCCGAGGCGATCGTCTGGTTCGTCGACGGCCAGCGCTATGCCGAGGCCAAGGCCGCGCAGTGGAAACGCGACGACGGCGACGTGACGGCGACGCCCTTCGACCAGCCTTTCCACCTGATCCTCAACCTGGCCTTTGGCGGCCGCTGGCCCGAGGGCGCCAACGCCAAGGGGATCGACGAGACCGCCTTGCCAGCGACCATGGAGGTCGACTGGGTGCGGGTCAGCCAGAAGCCCTGACGCGTCACTGAGCAGGAAGGGGTCATCTCGATCCATCCGCGGCGTGGCCGGTTTCATCGCGGGACAGCGCCTGCCATCGTGCAAGCTTGAGTTTGTCGCTTCCCCGGAGTCCGCGATGACGTTCGCCCGATGGCCGGTTGTTCTGCTGGCCCTGTCCGTGTCTTCGGCGGCGTTTGGTGCGCAGAGCAAGGTCGCCCGCTACCAGATCCACATCCAGGATCCGGCCAGCCAGACGGTGGACATCGAGGCGACGCTGCCGGTCAGCAAGGCGCAGGAGACGCTGTACATCCCGGTCTGGACGCCCGGCTACTACGTCAAGGAAGACTACAAGAAGAACGTCCTGCGCATCGAGGCGCACGACGAGAAGGGCCGTGTCCTGGGCCTGACCGACTCGGGGGCCAACCGCTGGACGGTGGCGACCGGCGGCGCCCGCAAGATCGTGGTGCGTTACGCGCTGGCGGCCAAGGAGCGCTCGGTCTCCAGAAACGAGGTCACGCCGACCTATGCGGTGCTGAACGGCTCAGCGACCTACATCACCGTGAAGGGCGACGAGCACCTGGCGCAGACGGTCTCGCTCGACCTGCCCAAGGGCTGGGTCAGCGCCACTGGCATGCGGAAGGTCGGCTCAAGCTTCGCGGCGGCCGACTACGAAGCGCTGGTCGATTCCCCGATCATGGCGGGCGACCTGGAGATCCTGGAGTTCACCTCGAAGGGCGCACCGCATCAGGTGGTCTACAACCGCGGCGCCGTGGCGGTGGATAACGCCAAGGTAGTCGCCGACCTCAAGACCATGGCCGATGAGACGCGCGGCTTCTGGGCCGCCAAGCCCTGGCCGCACTACAGCTTCCTGATCGCCTTCCGCACCAATACCGGCGGCGGGCTGGAGCACAGCTATTCGACCCTGGTGAACGTCAATCCCGAGCGGTTCGCCACCGAGGCCGGCTACAACGCCTTCGTCGGCCTGCTGGCCCACGAGTACCAGCACGCGTTCAACGTCAAACGCCTGCGGCCCCTGGAGCTTGGTCCGTTCGACTACGAGGCGGCGCCGACCGTCTCGACCCTGTGGATCTCCGAGGGCCTGACCTCCTATTTCAGCAACCTAATGCTGCGCCGGAGCGGCCTGGTCGACGACGCCCGCTACCTGGCCGGCCTGTCGCGCCAGATCAGCGCCCTGCAGAATTCTCCCGGCCGACTGAAGCAGTCGGTCGAGCAGTCGTCGCTGGGCGTCTGGTCCAACAGCCTGTCGGGCACCAGCGCCTCGGACACGACGGTCAGCTACTACATCAAGGGCGAGGTCGCCGGCTTCCTGCTGGACGCCCACATCCGCAAGCTGACGAACGGCAAGGCCAGCCTCGACGACGTCATGCGCGCCGCCTACGCCAAGTATTCCGGCAAGACGGGCTTCCGGCCGGAGGAGTTCGAGGCCGTGACCGACAGCGTCGCCGGCCAATCCCTCAAGCCCTGGTTCGCCAGCGTCATCGCCGCCCCGGGCGAGGTCGACTACGCCGAGGCGCTGGATTGGTACGGCCTGGCCCTGACGCAGAGCCCGGGCGAGCACGGCCCGAAGTTCACGCTGTCGATCAAGCCGGACGCGACGGCGGAGCAGGCGGCTCGGCGAAAGGCTTGGCTGGGCGCCTAAACCCGCCTGGCCATCGCCTTGCACTCCTCGTGGCGAAAGCACGTCACCAGGTGGTCGTTGACCAGCCCCGTGGCTTCCATGAAGGCGTAGGTGATCACCGGGCCGCAGAACTTGAAGCCCTTGGCCTTCAAGGCCTTGGACATCTCGACGGCCAGCGGGGTCTGGGTGGGGACTTCGCCGGCGCGCCAGCTGTTCTGGATCGGCGCGCCGCCGACCATGTCCCACAGGAACCGGCCGAAGTCCTCGCCGCGCTCGCGCATGTCCAGATAGATCCGCGCGCCTGAGATCGCTGCGTCGATCTTGCCGTTCGAGCGGATGATGCCGGCGTCGGCCATCAGCCGGGCGCGGTCGGTCTCGTCGAAGCGGGCGACCTTCTCCGGGTCAAAGTCGGCGAAGGCGGCGCGGAAGGCCTCGCGCTTCTTCAGGATGGTGATCCACGACAGGCCGGCCTGGAAGCCGTCCAGGACAAGCTTCTCCCACAGGGCGCGGCTGTCCCACTCGGGCACGCCCCATTCTTGGTCGTGATAGGCCTCGTAGAACGGGTTTCCGTTCATGCCGTACCAGGTGCAGCGCGTGTGCTCGGTCATGCGGCGAGGCTATCAGAAGATCGTCGCCTGGCCAGAACTTTTCAGGAACATGCACGGCGCCGCGACCGGATCGGCGGTCTCGTGCGTTGGAAGCGCAGAGGGAACAAACCGAAGGAGGAGTCGCCGATGAAGCGCCTCAAGACTCTCGCCATGTTGGCTTTGGCCACGACGGCCATGACCGCCACGCCGGTCTTCGCCCAGCGCCACTACGACCGCGACGACAATCCGCCCGGCCCGCGCGGCGGCCCCGGCACCAACTGGGAGAACCCGCCCGGCTGGCGCGGCGGTCCCGGCGCCTCGCCCGATCGGCGCTACTATCGCTGGAAGGGCCAGCGGGTCGAGTTCCGCTATCGCAACGGCTACTACTACAACCGCGCCTACGGCTATTATCACCCGCGCTTTGGCTGGTGGAACCCGCGCGCCAAGTGCTGGTTCGACAACGACAACAACCCGCCCGGTCCGCGTGGCGGTCCCGGCACCAACTGGGAAAATCCGCCCGGCTGGCGCGGTGGTCCCGGCGCTTCGCCGGATCGCTACGGCAGCTGCCGCTAGCCTTTAGCTAGACAAGCCAGGCCGGCCGGTCCACGCGGATCGGCCGGCCTTCTGCTGTCAGGTCCGCGCCCTCGATGCGATCGAGGCGCAGCAGCGCCATGGCCCGGCCGTCGCGGCCGCTCAGCACCTCGCCGGCGCGAAGCTCGCCCGCCAGCACCTCGGTCCCGAACGCGGGAGCGGGGCCGTCGAAGACGATCGGCAGCATGCGGTTCTTGATCACGCCGCGCCGCTTCATGCGGCTGGTGGTTTCCTGGCCGACGAAGCAGCCCTTCTTGAAGTCGATGCCGGCCGTCAGGTCGAAGTCCGCATCAATCGGATAGGTCGTCTCGCTGCCCCAGTCGGCGGGGCCTGGGACGCCCAGGGCCAAGCGGTGGGCCTCGTAGGCGTCCTCGTCGGTGGTTACAGGGCGCTCGTCATAGGCGCGGGCGCCCAGGCCCAGCAGGCGCGGGTCGGCATAGTCGCCGGGCGCGTCGCCGCCCCAGAGCGCCAGCACCGGCCGATCGCTGGCTTCCAGCGTCACCTTGGCCCGTAGGCGGTACATCGTCAGGCGCGTCAGGATCGCGTCGCGATGCGCGGCCGCCACGTCCAGCAGGGCGCCGTCTTCCATTTCCGCTACGAACAGGTCGTACAGCAGCTTGCCCTGCGGGGTCAGCAGGCCGGCGAAGCGCAACTCGCCCGGCGCGATCGTCTCGACGTCCTGGGTCAGCAGGCCCTGCAGGAAGCTGCGCCAGTCCGGACCGGACACGGCGATGACGGCGCGGGAGGCGAGGCGGGCGACGTTCAGCGTGCTCATGCCAGCGATATAGTCCCGTCGCCGCGTCGCCGCCACGCCCGGCTTGGCCGCGACGTTCGGCCGCACGAAGCGGAAAGCTCAACCGTTAACGTGGGATGCGCCGACTCGCCGACTGATCTATGGATAGTCCGATGACACAGCGGGCCTTCCCGATTCTCTTCATCACGGCCACACGCATCGGCGATGCGGTGCTGTCGTCCGGCCTGATCAAGCTTCTCTCCGATCAAATTCCCAACGCGCGCTTCACGATCGTCGCCGGCCCGTTAGCCGCGCCGCTGTTCGCCCACGTGCCGGGCCTGGACCGCGTGATCGTCATGGAGAAGGGCAAGGGCAAGGGCCATTGGTTCAAGCTCTGGAACCAGGTCCGCCACAAGAAGTGGGGTTTGGTCGTCGATCTGCGCGGCTCGGCCACGGCTCTCTTCCTGCGCCGCGACAAGCGGGCGATCTGGAAGAAGCTGCCCGGCGAGGTCGTGCACAAGGTGGTCGACGCCGCCCGCACCCTGAAGCTGGAAGGCGATCCGCCCGCCCCGCACCTCTACATCACCCCCGACGTCCAGGCGCTGGCCGACGACCTGCTGGCAGGGGAGGGTCCGATCCTGGCGGTGGGGCCGGCCTCGAACTGGGTCGGCATGGTCTGGCCGATCGAGCGCTTCACCCAGACGGCCGCCCGGCTGCTGGACAAGGACGGCCCGATGGCCGGCGGCCGCCTGCTGATCCTGGGCGGTCCCGAAGACACCCGCATGGTCGAGGAGTTGCGCATGGCCTCGGCCCGTGGCCGGACCATCGACCTGACCGGCAAGGTCGACCTCCTGACCGCCTACGCCTGCCTGCGCCGCGCGCGGCTGTTCATTGGCAACGACTCGGGCCTGATGCACATCGCCGCCGCCGCCGGGACCCCGACCATCGGCCTGTTCGGCCCCTCGGACGAGCGCCGCTACGGCCCCTGGGGTGATCACGCCGTGGCCGTGCGCGGTCCCCGCACCTTCGACCAGTTCCTGGCCGTCGACCCTGACCTCTCCCAGGCCATCCGCCATATGAGCGACCTGCCGGTGGCGACCGTGGTCCGCGAGGCCAAGGCCCTGCTGGCCCGCACCGCGCCCGGCGCCGAGATCGCGTCCGAGCCGGCGGTGGTCGAGGCGGTCATCGCCGACGAGGCCGTGGGCGCCGACATCGCGCCGCCGGCCGAGGACCCCGCGCCGGACGCCGTGGTCGAGGCCGAGGAAGCCTCCGCCCAGGCCGAAGTCGTCGAGGAGGTTCTCGCCGAGGAACGCGTGGCCGAGCGCGACGCCAGCTAGTTTCGGTTGCCTGCCGGGC
>JAEXJH010000278.1 GCA_023445955.1 Pseudomonadota bacterium | reverse complement strand
TCCCGGGCTCATGCGGTTGTCACGGCGGGGTGGAACACCGAAGTTCTCGGAACGTTGTCGTCGACTGGGGCCTTGGCCCAGCGCCGCTTTAGCTCGCAGGAGCCACCATGATCCCGGACGAAATGCCCGCGATGGATCTCGCCGACGCTTCGGCGGACGTTCTGATCGATCTCTATCGTCGCGTGCGACGCCGCACAGAGATGTTGGCCGGGCCGCTGTCGCCCGAGGACCAGTCGGTCCAGTCGATGCCCGACGCCAGTCCGACCAAGTGGCACCGGGGGCATACGACCTGGTTCTTCGAGACCTTCCTGCTGACGCCGTTCCTGCCCGACTACGCCGCGCATGATCCGGCCTTCAACTACATCTTCAACTCGTACTACGAGGCCGTTGGCCCTCGGCAGCCGCGACCGCAGCGGGGTCTCTTGACCCGTCCGTCGGCCCAGGAGGTCGGCGCTTATCGCGCCCATGTCGACGCGGCCATGGTCAGCCTGTTGGGCGGCGCGCTGACGCCGGAGATCCGCGAGCGCCTCGAACTGGGCTTGAACCATGAGGAGCAGCATCAGGAGCTGATCCTGATGGACATCCTGCACCTCTTCGCCCAGTCGCCCCTGAACCCGGCCTACCAGCTCGGCGCAGTGACGCCGCGCCAGGATCCGGGTCCGCAACGCTTTCACCGCTTCGCCGGCGGCCTGGTCGAGATCGGGGCCTGCGAGGCGGGCTTCGCGTTCGACAACGAGCGGCCGCGCCACAAGACCTATGTCGCGCCGTTCCGCCTGTCCGACCGTCTGGTGACCAACGGCGAGTGGCTGGCCTTTATCGAGGCCGGCGGCTACGCCCGCGCCGACCTGTGGCTCTCCGAAGGCTGGGCAAAGGTCAACGAGGAAGGCTGGGACGCCCCCGGCTACTGGCGTCGTGACGAGACCGGCGCCTGGACCACCATGACCCTGCGCGGCCGTCACCCGGTCGATCCGAACGCACCGGTCGTGCATGTCAGTTACTACGAGGCCGCCGCCTACGCCGCCTGGGCGGGGCGTCGCCTGCCGACCGAGGCCGAGTGGGAGGCCGCCGCCACGGCCACCGGCGTCTCGCCGGCCTTGCGCCAGCTGTGCGGCGCGGCGTGGCAGTGGACCGCCAGCGCCTACAGCCCCTATCCCGGTTTCAAGCCGGGACCAGGCGCGCTGGGCGAGTACAACGGCAAGTTCATGGTCAGCCAGATGGTGCTGCGGGGCGGCTGCGAAGCCACGCCGCCTGGGCATTCGCGCTCGACCTATCGCAACTTCTTCCATCCCGGCAGCCGCTGGATGTTCGGCGGCTTGCGCCTGGCGGACGACGATCGCCTGTCGGCGGTGACGCCCGAGAACGGCTTCCTCAACGAGGTGGTCTCTGGCCTCTCGGCTACGCCCAAGACCCTGTCGGCCAAGTACTTCTACGACGCCGAGGGCTCGCGGCTGTTCGAGGCGATCTGCGAATTGCCCGAATACTATCTGACCCGCACCGAGACGGCGCTGCTGCGCCAGATCGCGCCCGAGATCGCTGCGCGGATTCCCGACAACGCCGTGCTGGTCGAGTTCGGCAGCGGGGCCAGCACCAAGACCCGGATCGTGCTGGACGCCGCGCCGCAGATCGCCGTCTATGCGCCGATCGACATCAGTCCCTCGGCTCTGGACGAGGCCGCCGCCAGCCTGCGCCAGGCCTATCCGAACCTGGCCGTCGCGCCGCTGGTCGAGGACTTCACCAAGGCCATTCAGCTGCCGGCCGGCGCCAAGGGCCATACGCCCGTCGGCTTCTTCCCGGGCTCGACGATCGGTAATTTCGCGCCCGACGAGGCCGAGGCGCTGCTGCGTCAGGCTCGCGCTCTGCTGGGCGAAGGTTCGCTGTTCATCGTTGGGGCCGACGTCGCCAAGGATCCCGCTGTGCTGATCCCGGCTTATGACGACGCCCAAGGCGTGACGACGGCGTTCAACCGCAACGTCCTGGTCCATATCAACCGCGAGCTGGGCGGCACGTTCGATCCCGCCGCCTTCGCCCACAAGGCGGTGTGGAACGCCGAGGAGAGCCGGATCGAGATGCATCTGGAAAGCACGCGCGACCAGATCGTGATGGTCGGCGACTACGGCTTCCGGTTCGCCGCCGGCGAGACCATCCACACCGAGAACTCGCACAAGTACCGGCCCGAAGCCTTCGAAGCGATCGCTCGTCGCGCCGGCTGGACCGTGGCTCAGCGCTGGGTCAGCGAGGATCCGACCTTCGCGGTCTATGCGCTCACCGCCTGATGGTGAACGCTAAGCGCCGACCTGGGCGCTGATCTGGACGCACGAAAACGCGCCGGTTCCGAAACCTCGGGACCGGCGCGTTCATATCGTGGTCAATCGCCTTCTAAAGCGCGCGTTCGCCGGGGCGACCGCCGCGAGAAGACGAACCGCCCTTGCGGCCGGCATTGGCCGCGAGATCGCGATCCTTGGCGAAGCTGCGCTTTTCACTGGGCACGCTAGCTCCGCCCTTCCTGGCGATTTCCCGTCGGCGTTCCGGGTCCATGGCGGCGAAACCGCGACGACCGCGGGGACGTTCGCTATCGGTGTCCATGTGGGGCTCCTAGTCTGGTCACAGGCGGCACGAGCAAGGATCAGGCGTCATAGGGACGGTCGTCCCCTGGATCGACCGGCGGCGAGGTGGGGGGCTCCTCGACGGAGACGACACCGGGCTCATACTCGGGCGGTTTGGGCTCGGGCGGGGGCGGGGCGTCTGGGTCGGTCACTGGCGTTGTTTCCTGCGCGTTCCGGTGAAGTAACCAGTGAAGACGCTTTCGGTTCACCGTGAGTTCGCACTAATTACGCCGCACAGGGACGAGCGCCCGTCTGAGGAGTCGCCGCAGAATGACCCGCAAGTCCAAGACGATGGTCGATCGCGCCGCGTCGCACTGGCGTCTAGCCGCCGCGCAGGGGGCCGGGATCGCTGTCTGGCTGGCGGCCAAATATTTGGGCGCGCCCCAGGCTTCGCATCTTCTGCTGGGCTGGGACGCCGCGGCGCTGGTCTATCTGCTGACGACCTGGGCGCTTTTTCTGAAGGCCGACGAGGCCGAGGTCCGCTCGCGCGCCGCCCAGGAGGACGAGGGCGTCCCGGTGCTGCTGCTGATCGTGCTGGCCGCCATCGCCGCCAGCCTGTGGGCGGTGGTCGACGCCATGGTCGCGGCCAAGTCCGCGGGAAGCGGGACCAAGGCCTTCGTCACCGCCTGCGCGGGCGCGACCCTGGTCCTGTCGTGGCTGGTGCTGCAGTCGGCCTTCGTCCTGCACTACGCCCACCGCAACTTCGGCGACGGCAAGAGCAAACCGGGCATCGGGTTTCCCGGCGAGCCGCCGACCAGCTACATGGACTTCGCCTATCTGGCGTTCAGCGTCGGGGCGACCTTCCAAGTCTCGGACAACAACATCCTGACCTCGAAGCTGCGCAAGCTGGTGACCGCCCACGCGGCCGCCGCCTATTTCTACAACACCGCGATCCTGGCGCTGGGCATCAACATCATCGCCAGCCTGGTCGGCGGCTAGCCGCGCGGCATTCCACCGC
>JAEXJH010000277.1 GCA_023445955.1 Pseudomonadota bacterium | reverse complement strand
GGGGTCATGTTGACGCCCACCAGGATCGGCGAGCCGCCGTGGAACGAGCGGCGCTCGAAGATGAAGACGCCGTCGCGATCGTGGTTCTCCGCGATCCACAAAAAGCCGCGCGGGTCCGCATCGGTGTGATGCAGCGCGCCCTCCTGGCGGTAGACGCGATTGAGATCGCCGACCAGGCGCTGCAGGCCCGCGTGCTCTGTCTCCTCGAGCAGGGCCCAGTCGAGTTCGCCGTCGTGGTTCCATTCGCGCCGCTGGCCGATTTCGCCGCCCATGAACAGCAGCTTCTTGCCCGGATGGGCCCACATCAGCGCCAGGAGCGCGCGGAGATTGGCGAACTGGCGCCAGCGATCGCCGGGCATCTTGGACAGGAGCGAGCCCTTGCCGTGAACGACCTCGTCATGGCTGAGCGGCAGGACGAAGCGCTCGGAGAAGGCATAGGTCAGGCCAAAGGCCAGGTCGCCGCCATGCCAGCCACGATGGACAGGATCGCGATGCATGTAGCGCAGGGTGTCGTTCATCCACCCCATGTTCCATTTGAACGAGAAGCCCAGGCCGCCTTGGTCGACCGGCGTCGTGACCCCCGGCCAGGCCGTCGATTCCTCGGCGATGGTGATCGCGCCCGGGACATGCTCGCCGACCGCGGCGTTGAGCCGGCGCAGGAAGGCGATCGACTCCAGGTTCTCGCGCCCGCCATGGATGTTGGGCGTCCACTCGCCGGCCTTGCGGCTGTAGTCGCGATAGAGCATCGAGGCGACCGCATCGACGCGCAGGCCGTCGATATGGAAGCGATCCAGCCAGTAAAGGGCCGAGGCGATCAGGAACGTCGCCACCTCATCGCGCCCAAGATTGTAGATCAGCGTGTTCCAGTCGGGATGGAAGCCTTCCTTGGGATCGGCATGCTCGTAGAGGGCCGTGCCGTCGAAGCGCTCCAGGCCGTGGGCGTCGCTGGGGAAGTGGGCCGGCACCCAGTCGAGGATGACGCCAAGCCCGGCCTGGTGACAGCGGTCGACGAAGCGGGCCAGGGCCGCGGGCGACCCATAGCGCGCCGATGGCGCAAACTGACCTAGCGGCTGGTAGCCCCAGGAGCCGCCGAACGGATGCTCCATGATCGGCATCAGCTGGACGTGGGTGAAGCCCAGGCCCGTGACGTAGGGGATCAGATGATCGGCCAAGGCGTCCCAGTCGTGGAAGGGACGGCCATCCCAGGGACGACGCCAGGAGCCGGCGTGGATCTCGTAGATCGAGATCGCCGCGCCGGCGTGATGGCGTTCGGCGCGGCCGGTCATCCAGTCCTGGTCGGCCCAGATGTGGTCGAGCGCCGGAGCGACGATCGAGGCGTTGGCCGGCGGGGCCTCGCTGGCCCGCGCCATCGGGTCGGCCTTGCGCCGCACGACGCCGTCGACTCCGTCGATGTCGAACTTGTAGCGCTCGCCCGCGCCCAGGCGGGGAATGAAGATCTCCCAGACGCCGGCCTCATGGCGCAGGCGCATGGGATGGCGCGCTCCGTCCCAGCTGTTGAAGTCGCCGACCAGGCTGACGCGGCGAGCGTTGGGGGCCCAGACGCTGAAAGCCACGCCCTCGACGCCGTCCAGGACGCACGGGCGCGCGCCCAGGCGATCGGCTAGAGCCACCGGGTCGCCGCCGCGGATCGCCTCAAGGTCGGCTTGGGACAGAACCGGGCCAAAGCCATACACGTCCTCGGTGACCTGGGCCCCGCCAGGCCACAGGATCTTCAGGGCGTAGTCCGTCGAGGGTTTGATCGCGCCGCTGAAAAGGCCTGACGAGACTTCGCTCAGCCGGCCAAGGCGCCGGCCGGTCTTTCGGGAAATCAGCTCGATCCCGAGGGCGCCAGGCTGGAACGTGCGCACGACGCCCTCATGGCGCCCCAGGTAGCCGAACGGATCCGACGCCCAAGACACCTCACTGACCGACCCCACCCCGACGCCTCCAAAATTGCTGCGAGTGCACAACGGACAGGCGGTCAATCTGTGCCGTGAGACATCAAAAAATATCGGCGGAACCCTTGGTCGCGTCCGTTGTTTCCGGGACATCTCATGGAGTAGCGGCGATGGCGTTCGGGGCGTGGCAGAGCTTGTTGTGCAGTAGCGAAGCGCCGCCGGCGCTCGCCTTGGTCGGCATCGACCGATGAGCGGCCCCAAGGTCCTGTCGGTCGCCGCCGAAATCTTTCCCCTGGTCAAGACCGGCGGTCTCGCCGATGTTGTCGGTGCGCTGCCCCTGGCCCTGGCGCGCGAAGGCGTGCAGGTCATCACCCTGGTCCCCGGCTATCCTTCGGTCATCACCGCCCTGGAAGCGCCCGCGGCGATCCACAAGTTCAAGGCCTTGATGGGCGGCCCCGCGCGCCTGCTGCGCGGCCGCGCCGGCGGATTGGATCTTTTGGTGATCGACGCGCCGCATCTCTATGCGCGCCCCGGCAATCCCTACCTGCAAGCTCCGGGCGTCGAGTGGCCCGACAACGGCCTGCGCTTCGCCGCCCTGGCTAAGGTCGCCGCCGAGATTGGGCTTGGCCTGCTGGCGGACTATCGGCCCGACGTGATCCAGGCCCACGACTGGCACGCAGGCCTCACCCCCGCCTACCTGCACTATGCGCGCAAGAAGGATCCGATGGTCCAGGCGCCGCCCGTGGTGCTGTCGATCCACAACCTGGCCTTCCAGGGCCTGTTCCCCGCGTCGCTGCTGGCCAAGCTGGGCTTGCCGCCCGAGGCGATGGGCATCAATGGCGTCGAGTATTGGGGCGACATCGGCTTCCTGAAGGCGGGCATCCAGTTCGCCGACCAGGTCACGACCGTCTCGCCCAGCTATGCGGCCGAGATCACCACCGAGGAGGGCGGGATGGGGCTGGGTGGCCTGCTCAAGGCGCGCGCCAAGTCCCTGGTTGGAATCCTCAACGGCATCGACGCCGAGGTCTGGAATCCCGAGACCGATCCCGACATCAGCGCTCGCTACTCGGCCCAAAGCCTTGAGAGCCGAGCGATCAACAAGTTGGCGCTACAGGCCAAGTTCGGTCTGCGTCCTGACGCGGGCGCCCCGCTGTTTGGCATCCTCAGCCGACTGACCGACCAGAAGGGCGTGGATCTCTTGCTGGGCGCGCTACCGGTTCTCTTCGCCGAGGGCGCGCAGCTGATTGTCTGTGGTCAGGGCGAGCCGCGCTACGAGCAGGCGTTCGCGCAAGCGGCCGAGCGCTATCCGGGCGCCATGGGCCGGTTCCTGGGTTACCGCGAGGACCTCGCCCACCTGATCCAGGCCGGCGCCGACGCCATCCTCGCGCCATCGCGCTTCGAGCCCTGCGGGCTGACGCAGCTCTGCGCCATGCGCTACGGCGCCATTCCCGTGGTCTCGCGCACGGGCGGCCTGTCTGACACCATCATCGACGCCAACACCGCCGGCATGGCCCGTTCGGCCGCGACCGGCGTGCAGTTCGCGCCAGCCACCCAGGACATGCTCGAGGACGCCATCCGCCGCACCTGCGCGCTCTACCGTGACCCGCTCGTGTGGCGCCGCGTCCAGCTCAACGCCATGGCGTCCGACAGCTCCTGGCGGGTTTCAGCGGCTGAATATGCCGCGCTGTTCGGGCGTATGGCCGCCCAGGCGAGCCGTGCGGCGGCCAACGACGCGGCCGCGCTGGTCCCCGCGTCGAGCGATCCGGCCGCGCCGATCGAGCCGAGAAGTTTCGCGGCCTATGATCCGAGCGCGCCGACAACGCCGGCGCCGCGACGGGCCACGCCGCGCGCCAGTTCTCCAAGGCCCAAGGCCGCGGCGTCGCCCATGCGACGGGCGGAGGAGCGATGATCGTCGCCGACCTGATCAGGCTCCTGCAGGATTGCCACCCCCAGGCGGTGGTGTTGATCCCGGCCGACCCCTCGATGGGACAGGCCTGCGAGCCGGTGAGTGATGTCGCAGCGATCGCCGCGAGCCGCTTCACCGGTGGTCCCGCCGCCGAGGCCGGGGTGGTGCGGCTATCGGGGTTTCCGATCGCGCTACTGGTCGGTGACTTCGATGCGGCCGGCCGTATCGAGCCGACGCCTTAGAGCTCTGGCGGGACCCGACACCCGCTTGTAGAGGCGCCGCCGTCGTTGCGGAAGCAAAGACGCTTGGGGAGAAGAGTGTTGCGCACGCAGGTCTCCACCAGCGCCAAGGTAAAGCGTTGCAAAGCGCGATGATCGGTCTGGGTGGGCGCGGGCTCATCCATCAGCGGCCTCCTGGTCGGTTACAGCTATCCTATCCGGCTTTGCGATCGTTGGTATCGCTCCGCGGTTTCACGGCGGCTGCGGCCGGCGCTTTCGCGCCAGCCTGCGCCGGAGATGTCGAGAGCCTCCGGCGGTCACGCTCGGTCCCGCGGCTTTCGCCGCTCCCTCGGGCG
>JAEXJH010000276.1 GCA_023445955.1 Pseudomonadota bacterium | reverse complement strand
TTCCTGACCCGTGATTAGTTGAGAGCCATGGACACGAGCTTGGCCGCACAGCTGGAAACCGTTCTGCGCAAGGCCGCGGGCGAGGGAACGGCCCTGGCCTCGATGACCGTGGACTACGCCGGCGAGGCCGGTGATGCGGCGCTTGAGCCTAAGGCCTGGGTCGAGCGGGCCACCCGCAGCCTGGTGTTCGCCCAGGGCGAACTGCGACGCGTCGATGGCGCTTTGGCCGCTTCGGCGTCGGCCGTGTTCCGTCGCGCCGCGGACTGATCGTTCGAACCTCTCTCGCCCCTTTGGTTGCGACTGCGAAAGGCCCGTGTTATCAGGCGCGCGGCTTCGGACAGGGCGGCGCGGACGCGTCGGCCGTCCATGTGCTTTTCATAAGCGCGCTCAAGCCTTTAAAGCCGCGATAAGAGTTCACCTTCTTGTTCGCGGCCATTTGCAACGCACCGGGCGGATACCAAGTGGCGGACGAAACCAAGGCGACGGATGCGGGTCAGCGCTATGCGCAGTCCCTCTTCGAACTGACGATCGACAACGGCAACCTGCAGAAGGTCGAGGCCGACCTGAAGAGCCTGAAGGCCATGGTGGCCGACAGCGCCGACCTGCGCCGCCTGATCGCCTCGCCCGCCTTCTCCGCCGAGGAGAAGGGCAAGGGTCTCGTCGCCGTGGCCGTGAAGGCCAAGTTCGACATGCTGACCACGAAGTTCCTCGGCCTGGTGGCCTCGAACGGTCGCACCGGCGACCTGCTGGGCGCCGTCTCGGCCTTCTCCGAGCTGTCGGCCAAGCACCGCGGCGTCGTCACGGCCGAAGTCGTCTCGGCTGCTCCCCTGTCGCCCATCCAGCTGAAGGGCGTGCAGACCGCCCTGGCCGAGGCCCTGGGCAAGACCCCCGAAGTTTCCACGCGCGTCGATCCGTCCCTGCTGGGCGGTCTGAAGGTGCGCGTCGGTTCGCGTCTCTTCGATGCTTCGCTCCGTTCGAAGCTCGATTCCCTGAAATTCGCCCTGAAGCGCGCCTGAGCGTATAAGCGCGCCTTAAAAAATTAGATCGCAGAGAGCCCAGAAGATCATGGACATCCGCGCCGCCGAGATTTCGGCCATCCTCAAGTCGCAGATCGCCAATTTCGGCGAAGAAGCCGCCGTCTCGGACGTCGGCCAGGTTCTGTCCGTCGGTGACGGCATCGCCCGCATCTACGGCCTGGACAACGTGCAAGCCGGCGAAATGCTGGAATTCCCGAAGGCCGGCGTGAAGGGCATGGCCCTGAACCTCGAGCGCGACAATGTCGGCGCCGTGATCTTCGGCGCTGACGCCGAGATCAAGGAAGGCGACGAAGTCCGCCGCCTGGGCGAGATCGTCGACGTGCCGGTCGGCCGTGGCCTGCTGGGCCGCGTCGTCAACCCGCTGGGCGAGCCGATCGACGGCAAGGGTCCGATCCAATACACCGAGCGTCGCCGCGTCGACGTGAAGGCGCCGGGCATCATCCCGCGCAAGTCGGTGCACGAGCCCGTGCAGACCGGCCTGAAGTCGATCGACACCCTGATCCCGGTCGGCCGTGGCCAGCGCGAGCTGATCATCGGTGACCGTCAGACCGGCAAGACCGCCGTCGCCATCGACACCATCCTGAACCAGAAGGCCGCCAACGCCGGCAAGGACGAGAGCGCCAAGCTCTACTGCGTCTACGTCGCCATCGGCCAGAAGCGCTCGACCGTCGCCCAGATCGTCAAGACCCTGGAAGAGCACGGCGCCCTGGAATACACGACCGTCGTCGTCGCCTCGGCCTCGGAGCCGGCCCCGCTGCAGTACCTGGCCCCGTTCTCGGGCTGCGCCATGGGCGAGTGGTTCCGCGACAACGGCCTGCACGGCCTGATCATCTATGACGATCTGTCCAAGCAAGCCGTCGCCTACCGTCAGATGTCGCTGCTGCTGCGCCGCCCGCCGGGCCGCGAAGCCTATCCGGGCGACGTCTTCTATCTGCACTCGCGCCTGCTGGAGCGCGCCGCGAAGCTGAACGAAGACAACGGTTCGGGCTCGCTGACGGCTATGCCGATCATCGAAACGCAAGCCAACGACGTGTCGGCCTACATCCCGACCAACGTGATCTCGATCTCCGACGGCCAGATCTTCCTGGAAACCGACCTGTTCTACCAGGGCATCCGCCCGGCCGTGAACGTCGGCATCTCGGTGTCGCGCGTCGGTTCGTCGGCCCAGATCAAGGCCATGAAGCAAGTCGCCGGTCCGATTAAGGGCGAACTGGCCCAGTATCGTGAAATGGCCGCCTTCGCGAAGTTCGGCTCGGACCTGGACGCCTCGACCCAGAAGATGCTGGCCCGCGGCGAGCGCCTGACCGAGCTGCTGAAGCAGCCGCAATACGCGCCGCAGTCGGTCGAAGAGCAGGTCTGCGTGATCTACGCCGGCACGCGCGGCTATCTGGACAAGATCCCGACCTCGTCGGTCCGTCGCTTCGAGACCGAGCTGCTGGCTCGCCTCCACAGCGCCCACAAGGACCTGCTGGACGGCATCCGTACGAAGAAGGCCCTCGACAAGGACCTGGAGAACACGCTGAAGAGCGCGCTCGACAGCTTCTCGGCGACCTTCGCCTAAGACGGGGAATGACTGGCGACCCCAAATCCTTGGACGCCTGGTCTGGTGAATTCGGCGACCGCTATACCCAGCGGAACGCCGTAAGCGCCGAGGCCATACGAGGGCGTACGGAGGTTTGGGGCCAGGTGCTGCCGCGCCTGGTGGGTGATCCGCCCAAGAGCATTCTGGAGGTCGGCCCGAACGTCGGGTTGAACCTGCGGGGCCTGAAGGCGATCACCGACGCGGAGCTGTGGGGCGTGGAGCCCAACGGCGAAGCCCGCAAGCAGCTGCTCGAAGACGGCGTCCTGCCGGCCGAGCGACTGTTCGAGGGGTTCGGCCACAGCCTCCCGCTAGCCGACGCGGCGGTGGACATGGCGATGACCTCGGGCGTTCTGATCCACGTGGATCCGACCCTGCTCGAGGCCACGATGCGCGAAATTCACCGCGTGTCCGCCAAGTACATCCTTTGTGCCGAGTATTTTTCGCCGAAGGCGGAAACGATTACGTACCGAGGCGAGACGGATCTTCTTTTCAAGAATGATT
This sequence comes from Pseudomonadota bacterium, assembly GCA_023445955.1. Lineage (GTDB taxonomy): Bacteria > Pseudomonadota > Alphaproteobacteria > Caulobacterales > Caulobacteraceae > Caulobacter. The sequence goes on along the minus strand of JAEXJH010000276.1, from coordinate 2,123 downwards.
TCGGCTCGCTGTATTTGGATCTGTTCCCGGATCTGGTGCTGGTCGATTACGGGTTCTTCTGGAGAAGAACGACCGTGATGGACGACACCACCTGGTGGCTGTTTAGGAAGGTCTGATAGGCGGATGGCAAGCCTAAAGGAAATGCGCAATCGGATCTCGAGCGTGAAAGCCACGCAGAAGATCACGAAGGCGATGCAGATGGTGGCGGCGGCCAAGCTGCGCCGGAGCCAGGACGCGGCCGAGGCCGCACGTCCCTATGCTCGGCGCCTGGCTTCGGTCATCGCCAACCTGGCCGCCGGCGTGTCCGGTGACGGCGCTCCGGCCCTGCTGACTGGCACGGGCCGCGACGATCGTCACCTGATCATCGTCGCCGCGGCCGACCGCGGCCTGGCCGGTGGCTTCACCTCGTCGATCGTGCGGGCCGCGCGCCAGCAGATCGACAGCCTGATCGCCCAGGGCAAAGACGTGAAGATCGTCTGCGTCGGCAAGAAGGTCACCGCTCAGCTGAAGCGCCCCTACGGCGAGAAGGTGGTCGAGAACTTCGACCTGTCGGCCTATCGCCAGTTCACCCTGTCGGTCGCCCAGCCGATCGCCGACGTCGTGACGCGCCTCTACGAGGCCGGCGACATCGACGTGGTCACGCTGTTCTACAGCCAGTTCAAGTCGGTGGTCGTCCAGACCCCGACTGCGCTGCAGCTGATCCCGGCCGTGGTCGACGGCGCCGCCGCCCCCGCGACGGGCGCTTCGGCGGTCTACGAGTACGAGCCTTCCGAAGAGGCCATCCTCGAAACGCTGCTGCCGCGCAACCTGACGGTCCAGATCCTGTCGGCCCTGCTCGACAACATGGCCGGCTTCTACGCCAGCCAGATGACGGCGATGGACAACGCCACGCGCAACGCCGGCGACATGATCAAGCGCTACACCCTCGAATATAACCGTTCCCGCCAGGCCCAGATCACCAAGGAGCTGATCGAGATCATCTCCGGCGCCGAAGCCGTCTGATCTAGCCTAACGACACAAGCACGCAGAGACCGAAAGACCCGCAAGCCATGGCCAAGACCCCGACCGAAAAGCCGGCTACCGCCGCCGCCAAGAAGCCCGCCGCCCCCAAGGCCGCCGCTGCTCCGAAGGCCGCCGTCGCAAAGGCTCCCGCCGCTGCTAAGGCTCCGGCCGCCGCCAAGAAGCCGGCCGCCCCGAAGGCCGCCGCTCCGACGGCTCCCGCCTCGAACCTGGACGGCGCCACCGGCCGCCTGGTGCAGATCATCGGCGCCGTCGTCGACATCGAGTTCGACGGCGCTCTGCCGGCGATCCTGAACGCCGTCGAGACCACCAACACCGCCACCGGCCAGCGCCTGGTGTTCGAAGTCGCCCAGCACCTGGGTCAGAACACCGTCCGCGCCATCGCCATGGACGCCACCGAAGGTCTGGTCCGCGGCCAGCCCGTCCGTGACACCGGCGAGTCGATCCGCGTTCCGGTCGGTCCGGGCACGCTGGGCCGCATCATGAACGACATCGGCGAGCCGATCGACGAGCAGGGCCCGATCCAGTCGGACCTGTCGCGCCCGATCCACCGCGACGCCCCGACCTTCGCTGAACAAACCAACACCGCTGAAGTCCTGGTCACGGGCATCAAGGTCATCGACCTGATGTGCCCCTACACCAAGGGCGGCAAGATCGGCCTGTTCGGCGGCGCCGGCGTCGGCAAGACCGTGACGATGCAGGAACTGATCAACAACATCGCCAAGGCTTACGGCGGTTACTCGGTTCTGGCCGGCGTGGGCGAACGCACCCGCGAAGGCAACGACCTCTATCACGAGATGATCGAGTCGAACGTCAACGTCGACCCGAAGGCCAACAACGGCTCGACCGAAGGCTCGCGCTGCGCGCTGGTCTACGGCCAGATGAACGAACCCCCGGGCGCCCGCGCTCGCGTCGCCCTGACCGGCCTGTCGATCGCGGAATACTTCCGTGACGAAGAAGGCAAGGACGTGCTGCTGTTCGTCGACAACATCTTCCGCTTCACCCAAGCCGGCGCCGAAGTGTCGGCTCTGCTGGGCCGCATCCCCTCGGCCGTGGGCTATCAGCCCACCCTGGCCACCGAGATGGGCAACCTGCAGGAGCGC
>JAEXJH010000275.1 GCA_023445955.1 Pseudomonadota bacterium | reverse complement strand
TGCCCTGTGCGCGTTCCTCAAGGCCGCCCGCGGCCGCATCCTGGTCAATCTCGACGTCAAGGAAGGCCCGCTGTCGAACCAGGTCGCCCGGGTTGTCCACGATGTCGGCGCCGACGACTGGGTGCTGTTCAAGGCCCGCGCCGATGTGGGCGACGCGCCGATCGCCGACAAGCCGCTGTACAAGAACGCGGCCTTCATGCCGATCGTCGGCGGCAAGGGCGGCGCCAAGCAGGCCGACCAGCTGGGCGCGATCACCGCCGCCCAGGCCTCCGGCGCTCGCACCATTCCCGCCATCGAGCTGGACGCCCTGAAGAAGGACGGCTTCCTGGCCGTGCGCGACGCTGCCCGCACCGCCCGCGTCCGCCTCTGGACCAACAGCCTGACCGGCAAGGGCCTGAAGGGCCTGCCCGACGCCGCCGGCGACAGCCACGCCCTGAAGGATCCCGGCAAGGCCTGGGGCGGCCTGATCGCCCAGGGCGTCAGCGTCGTGCAGACCGACTATCCGGCCGCGCTGCTGGACTATCTGGACGGCAAGGGCCTGCGCGGCGGCAGCCCCACGCTCACCGTCGCAGACGCGCGATCGTCCCTGCCAGAGCCGTCCGCCGCTTCGCCCAGGAGCCGCTAAGCGCGGCGGCCTCGGCGTCGAGGTCGCTACGGCGGCGTTCGAGTTCAGCTTCGGCGTCGCGCTGTTCGGTTTCGGCCGCTTCGAGCGCCGCCTCGGCTTCCGCGAGGGCCTTCTTGCGCTTGGCCTCGGCCTGATCGGCCTTCTGCGGCCTAGGCTTTGGCAGCTTCTCGACCGCCGACTTCAACTCGCCCTCGGCCCGCCGGATCACCGCTCCGGGCGCAGCCAGCGCCGCCTTGGCGTCGGGCGCATCCGGCGCCTCCTCGGCTACGCCCTCCTTGAACAGATCTCTGTCCGTCTCCCAGGCGGCCAACGCCTTGGCGCGTGAAGTCTCTGCCACCGTGTAGCGGTGGAAACCGTCCGACCATGTGAAGACCTTGGGGGCGCGCGCCATGGGGCGAGAACGGACGGCGGTTAGGGGCGTTGCCTATCCACCTCGATAGCGCTATTTTTGTAGTTACATAAATAAGTAACGCAATTCGCGACTTTCTACATAAATACAACCTATAGAATAGTTACGCCGGGAGGATGCTTTCGGCATGGATATCGAGTTCGACGAGGAGGAACTCCAAAGAACGCTTGATCAGCGCGGCTTGGATTTCGCCGACGCGATACAGCTGTTCGACGGTGCTGAATTCACCCTGCCCGACGACCGTGCGGACTATGGCGAGGAGCGCTTTTTCACCGTCGGCTTCCTTGGCGAGCGAATGGTTCTGATTGTTTGGACACCCCGTGGCGAAGGCCGCCGCATCATCTCGATGAGAAAATGCAATGCCCGAGAACAAGCCAGATTCAGAGGACATTTGGATCGACCCGGATGACGCACCGGAATGGACAGATGATCATTTCGAACGGGCGCAGTTCAGCATCGGCGGGAAGGTCATCAGACCCGCCAATGGCACGTACATGCGTCCAGGCCGTCCAAAATCCGAGAACCCCAAGAAGCAGGTCACCCTGCGGCTGGACCAAGCCGTGCTCGACAAGCTTCGGGAAGGCGGTCCCGGCTGGCAGAGTCGCGCGAACGAGATCCTCAAGAAGGCGGTCGGCGCCTAGCTCGGAAACTTCTGAATTCTAAGGAAAAAGTAGTCCGTCCTGGTGGCGGGGGGCGGGATCGAACCGCCGACCTGTGGGTTATGAATCCACCGCTCTAACCATCTGAGCTACCCAGCCATCGCCAGGACGGACGGGGGTCATACTCCCGAGCGGTCCGTACATCAAGCCCGCGAAAGCATTCCGTCCAAAGCTGCTTCCAAGCGCCGCGCCAGCTCGTCCGGACCGTATTCGGCCAACACCAGTTCGCGCGCCGCCGCGCCGAGACGCAGAGCCGTGTCGCGGTCGCTGATCAGCTCGCCCAGGGCCTCGCCCAGGCGGTCGGGATCGTCGTCGGGCACCAGGCGGCCGTTGATCCCTTCCTTGAGGATCTCGACCGGCCCGTCGATCTCGGTGGCCACCACCGGCAGGCCGACCGCCATGGCCTCCAGCAAGGTCAGCGGGAAACCCTCCTGGTGCGAGGGGAAAGCGAAGAGATCTCCGGTCGCCAGGAAGCCGGCGACATCGTCGATCCAGCCGACCAGCTTCACGCAGGGATCGAGGTCCAGTTCCTTGATCAGCGCCTCAAGGTCGGCGCGCTCGTCGCCCTCGCCGGCGATCTCGCAGGTGACGTCGAAGTCCCAGCTGCGCAGCCGGCCGACGGCGCGGATCAGGACGTCGAAGCCCTTCTTGGAATGCAGCCGGCCGGCGGCGACGATCTTCACCGGCCCGTCCTCGCGGGCGAACGGCCGGGCCTCGACCTTGGGCGGCTTTACCGCGTTCTGGACGACGTGCACGTGATCGGCAGGCGCGCCGCGCTCCAGGGCCAGGTTGGCCAGATGCTGGCCGACGCACAGATAGTGGGTCCCGGGCGTCACGTCGAAGCTGGGCTTGTGTACGCACACGGCCTGAACGACGTCGGCCGAGGCGGCCTTGGCGAACAGCCGCGCCGGCCGCTGACCGTGGCTGAGGATGATCGCCGGCCTGGCCGAACGGACCACCGCGCGGGCCGCGCCCAGGGTGATCGGATCCCAATCGGTGAAGGCCGGCATCACCGTCAGCGGCGGCGTCCGCCCGGCTTGCGCCAGCGCCACCTTGCCGCCCTTGCGCACCACGCCGACGCAGCGGCCGCCGCGCCTGGCGGCCCAGGCCTCAAGGATCGGCTGGTAGTCGACAAACACCTGCTCCAGTCCGCCCAGACCCTTGCCCAGCATGGCGTGCAGCAGGTTGGTCAAGGCGGGCTCCAGGCGGAAGCGTTACGGGCGGCGGACCATCGGCGGGGGCCGATCCGGTGTCAACGCGAAGCTAGGCGGCCGGCTCCGCCAGCAGCCGCGCGGCGACCTCCTCGCCGATCGCCAGCGAGCTGGTCAAGCCGGGGCTCTCGATGCCGAACAGCGCCGTCAGACCTTCGAAGCCATGGTCCTCGACGCCGCGCAGCTGGAAGTCGGGCTGGGGCTCGTCGGGACCGTGGATCTTGGGCCGCACGCCGGCATAATCGGGCTGCAGGGCGCCGTCGGGCAGGCCCGGCCAGAACTTGCGGATATAGGCCGCGAAAGTCTCCGCGCGAGCCGGATCGACCGCATAGTCGGGGGCCGGAACGTATTCCAGGTCCGGCCCGAACACCGCCTGTCCGCCCAGGTCGTTGCGGTAGTGGGTGCCCAGCGCCCCATGGATCGGCGGCGGATAGATCAGCCGCTGGAACGGCGCCTTGCCGGTCAGCCGGAAATAGACGCCTTTGCCGTAGTGAGCCTTGGGAATGTGGTCCGCCGGATAGCCCTCGATACGGCTCGCGACGTCCTGCGCCGACAGGCCCGGCGCGGTGACCAGCAGGCGACAGGTCAGGCTGGTCGGGTCCGCCCCGCCCGCCCGTATCTTGAAGCCGCCACTGGCGAAGGCTTCCGCGCCCTCGAATGGGGTCGACAGCACCACCGCCCCGCCGGCCGCCTCGATCTCGCCGTGCAGGGCCAGCATGTAGTCGTGGCTGGCGAAGACGCCGCTTTCCGGCGACAGCAGCGCCGCGTGGGCGTTCAGGCCCGGCTCCAGCGCCCGCGCCTGGGCGCCGGTCAGCCGCTCCATGCCCTCGACGTCATTGGCCAGGGCCTGGTCCCATATGCCGTCGAGGCGGGCGACCTCGTCCTCGGATGTGGCCACCACCAGCTTGCCGCAGCGCTTGTAGGGCACGTTGTGCGCCTCCAGGAACGCGTACAGCCGCCGCCGCCCCTGCACGCACAGCTTCGCCTTCAGCGAGCCGGTGGGATAGTAGAGCCCGCCGTGGATGACCTCGGAATTGCGCGACGACACGCCCTGGCCGATGTGGCCTTGCGCTTCCAGCACCGCGACGATCAAGCCGCGCCGGGCCAGCGCATAGCCGCAGGCGAGCCCCACGGCGCCCGCCCCGACCACGACGGCGTCGAAATCGAAGTCGGCCATGGATGCGCCTAGGACCCGGTCTGCGCCTTCAGGTCCGCCAGCATGTCGGACAGCGAGCGCTTGCCGCCCACCCAGTCGGCGGGATCTTGCGTCTCGACCACTTCGAGCTTGTCCAACAGGGCCTCAAGCTTGTCCGGACCGCCGACGATCTCGGCCGCCCGGCGATAGTTCAGCTCGGCCAGCTCGGCCGCCACGCCCTCGTCCAGAGAGGCGAACTCGCCCCGCTCGACCCGCGCCTGCAGGTCGGCGGCGTCTTCGGCGGTGAGGGTGACGGTCACGGGTTTCGCAGGCTGGGTCATGGCGGGAAACCTAGCACGAACCGCCCGTCGCGCCAGACGGCTTGCCCCGCCGCGTGACGCTCTGGCCGGCGATCCTTCGGTATTGCTGACCCCCACGCCGAAGGGCGCCGCGCCCTGCCCTACCCAGACGGATCCTGCCCAGGCCTGCGCCGTCCACAGGTTCACCTGGGCGTCGCTGAAACGCGCGGTCGAGGCCAGCGCTCTGACCGCACCTCAGCAGCCCTAGGGCGCGCCGGCGAGACGACGCGCCGTGAACCGGCTAACAGAGCGGCATGGACATCCGGACCGAGACCCCCTCCGATCATGACGCCATCGCGCGGGTGATCGAGATCGCCTTCGCCAGGGCCGCTCATGCCAGCGGGATCGAAGCCGCCATCGTCGAACGCCTGCGCGCTCGGGGCCAGCTCACGCTTTCGCTGGTGGCCGAAGAGGCCGGACAGGTCGTCGGCCATGTCACCTTTTCGCCGGTCACGATCAGCGACGGGACGGCGGGCTGGTGCGGCCTGGGTCCGGTCGCCGTCCTCCCCGACTTCCAAGGAAGCGGCATTGGCCGACAGCTGATCGAACACGGGCTGGACGCCCTGCGCGCCCTGGGCGCCAATGGCTGCGTCCTGCTCGGCGATCCGGCCTATTACGGCCGCTTTGGATTTAGCAGCGGCCCCGAGTTGGTCTACCCGGGGCCGCCCGCCGAATACTTCCAGAGCCTTGCGCTGAAGGCAGGCTCACGGGCGCAGGGCGTCGTCGCGTACGACGAAGCCTTCGAGGCCTAAGCCGCGCCCCACTGCGCCCACAGCTTGTCCTCGGCCGCCTTGGCGGTGACCACCGAGGCGTCCTTGACGTGGCCGTAGCCGCGGATCTGCTGCGGGATCTCGGCGATCTTCACCGCCAGCGGCAGGCTCTCCTTGGAGAGGCCGGCGGCCAGGCGGTCGAGGGTCGTCTCGTAGGACGCCATCAGGCCGCGCTCCATCTTGCGCTCCTCGGTGTGGCCGAAGATGTCCAGGGCGCCGCCGCGCAGGCCCTTCATCTTCGCCATCATCGGGAAGGCGAGATCGAGCATCCAGCCGCCGAAGGCAATCTTCTTGGGCTTGCCGTCCGGCCCCTTGGGGGCCAGCAGCGGCGGCGAGAGCCAGACCTTGGCTTTGCCGCCCTTGAAGGTCCCGGCCAGCTCGGCCTTGAAGCGGCCGTCGGTGTAGAGGCGCGCGACCTCGTACTCGTCCTTGTAGGCCATCAGCTTGTAGAGGTTCACGGCCGCCGCGCGGGTCAGGGCTTCACCGCCGATGGCGGCTTCGGCGCTGCGGACCTTGGCCACCTTGTCGGCGTAGCGCTGGGCGTAGGCGGCGTTCTGGTAGGCGGTCAGCTCGCGGATGCGGTGGGCGATCAGCTCGTCCAGCGGCATCACCTCGGGGGTGGCGACCTTGTCTTCCTTGACCGCGATCGAGGCCGGGTCGTGGGCGACGCGGCGGCCCAGTTCGAAGGCCTGCAGGTTGGCCTCGGCGTCGACGCCATTCAGCTTGATGGCGCGATAGAAGGCGCGGCTGGAGACCGGGATCACCCCGCGCTGCCAGGCGAAACCGACCATGATCATGTTGGCGTAGATGGCGTCGCCGAACTCGGTTTCCGCCAGGCGCTGGGCCGGGCAGGCGTCGAAGGTGTTGGTGGCGCCCTTGACCCGGCGGGCCATGGCGCTCGAGTCGAACTTGACGTCGCGGCTGGTGACGAAGTCGGCCGTGGGGGCAAAGTCGCTGTTGCCGAAGGCCCGCGTGCGGTCCTTGGCATAGAGCGACAGGCCCTCCGGCGAGGCGGCGACCAGCAGGTCGCAGGCGATCAGCACGTCGGCGCTGGCGGCCGGCACGCGGCCGCCGACGATGGTCTCTTCCGTCTCGCCGATCTTGACGTGGCTGAACACCGAGCCGCCCTTTTGGGCGAGGCCCGTCATGTCCACCACGCTGCCGGCGCGGCCGTCGATGTGGGCGGCCATGGCCAGGATCGAGGCCACGGTGGT
>JAEXJH010000274.1 GCA_023445955.1 Pseudomonadota bacterium | reverse complement strand
TGGGGGAGGGGGACCGCCGAACGGCGGTGGAGGGGGACAGCACCGCCCCCATCAGACAGGAGACTCACATGCCCAAGTCCAAGCCGCCGCGCCGCAAGCGTCCGCGCCACCTCGTCTCGCGCACGCGTTCGGTGCTCGACTTCTATGACGACCTGGAGCGCATCACCGCTCAGGCCGAGCGCGAGGCCGAGGCGTTGGCCGACAAGGTCCCGCCCGAGGAACTGGCGATCATGCGCGCGACCTGCGCCGAGAACCGGCGGATCTTCGCCGAAGGTCGGGCCGACCTGCTGACGCCCAGCCGCACCCCGGTGCTGGACCGCCTGGTGACCGAAGCGCGGCGGCGCGCCAAGTAATCACCGTTCAGGCGCGAACTGTCCTGCGCCTGTAAAGGCTTTCTTAAGTCAAACCCGAAGTGGACCAGACTTATCCACACACCGTCACGGTATAGCGAACATGAACGCTCTGTAATGTGACCCAGAAGTAATGCACATTTCGGTCTTGTAACTTGAGATGAAGACCCCACGCCGTCACAGCTTCCCGCACAGAGGGGAACGTTGATGACCAAGACCATGCTGATGGCCACCGCGGCCATGTTCTGCATCGCCAGTGCGGCTCACGCCAGCGACGCCGAGAAGCCCGCTACCGCCCCTGCGCCGGCCGGCCAGGAGGCCGCCCAGGCCCCCGTGCCGACCGGCCCGACCGACAAGGCGCCGCTGGACGACGCCAGCCAGCGCGGCGTGCTGGTGTTCCAGCCGGAGTTCTTCGCCGCCCAGCGTCCCAACACCGCCCTGGACATGATCCAGCGCGTGCCGGGCTTCATCGTCAACGACGGCACCGGGGCGCGCGGCTTCGAGGGCGCGGTCGGCAATATCCTGATCAACGGCGACCGCCCGGCGTCCAAGAACGACGCCGGCTCCAACGTCATGAACCGCACCCCGGCCGACCGTGTCGAGCGCATCGAACTGATCCGCGGCGGCGCCCCCGGCATCGACATGCAGGGCTATTCGGTCGTCGTGAACGTGATCCTGAAGAAGGGCGCCAGCAAGCAGTCGATCCTGACCTGGAACGCCATGGTCTTCGACGGCGGCCACGACATCTTCGGCGGCAGCTATCAGTTCAACAACACCAACGGGAACAAGACCTGGAGCATCACGCTCAGCGACGGCATGGGCAGCAGCGACAGCAACGGTCCGGGCACGAACGTTCGCCACGACGCGACCGGCAAGCTGATCCGCGACGAGAAATTCGCCAATGACGGCTGGGGCGGCGGTCGCGGCATCCGCGGCAACTTCTCGCGGCCGTTCTGGGGCGGCAAGCTGGAAGGCACCGCGCGCTACGGCGTCAATGACTGGCAGCAGTGGCAGCAGCTGGACTCGTCCAGCGCCTATCGCCGCAGCGACTATGCCGAGGAGAGCCACTCCAACGAGCTGGGCCTGACCTACACCCGCCCGCTGGCCCCGAAGTGGAATCTCGAGACGCGGGCCATGTTCACGTCCGAGAACTTCGACAACACCTCGACCAGCGACGAGACGCTGAGCGGCGTCAAGAGCGCCCAGCAGCGCTTCACGGCCGACGGCGACAGCTCGGAATCGATCCTGCGCGGCCTGGTGCGCCACGACTTCTCCAAGTCGCTGACCATCGAGGCCGGCGGCGAAGTGGCCTACAACATGCTGGACGTGAAGCAGGCCTATAGCGTCGGCGGCGTGGGCGTGCCCCTGCCCAGCGCCTCGGTCAAGGTCGAGGAGCTGCGCGGCGAGGCCTTCACCAAGGCGACCTGGCGCGTGAACCCCAAGCTGACCGTCGAGGGCGGCCTGCGGCTTGAGAAGTCGACGATCAAGCAGTCGGGCGACGCCGAGAACAAGAAGAGCTTCTTCTATCCCAAGCCCCGCTTCCTGGCGACCTGGACGCCGATGGCTGACAACCAGGTGCGGGTGCGTTTCGAGCGCGAGCTGGGCCAGCTGGACTTCGGCGACTTCGCCGCCTCCTCGGACCTGGCCGACCAGACCGTCTATGGCGGCAATGTCGACCTCAAGCCCGAGCAGCGCTGGATTTCAGAGATCAGCTACGAGCGCCGCTTCTGGGGCCAGGGCATCGTCTCGATCGGCTATCGCCACGACGAGATCATCGGCGTCATCGACCGCCTGCCGCTGCCAGACAACCTGTCGGCCACCGGCAATATCGGCGACGGCACGCTGGACCGCCTGTCGGTCAATATCGTGATCCCCACCGACAAGCTGGGCATCAAGGGCGGCCGCTTCACGTTCAAGAACGACTGGAACCAGACGAACGTGAAGGACCCGACGACCGGCAAGGACCGCCGGATCAGCCGCGTGCGTCCGACCCAGGCCAATATCGGCTTCCAGCAGGACATCGTCAGCTGGAAGACCCAGTGGGGCATCAATGTGCTGCCGCTGCTGGGCCAGGGCACCTATGACGTCGACCAGACCAATGTCTGGCGCGGCGCGGCCTATTACGAGGGCTTCGTCGAGTACAAGCCGACCCCGACCCTCTCGATCCGCACCCAGCTGAACATCTGGGACGACTTCACCATCCGCCGCACGGTCTTCGCCAACCGCGCCCCGGACCGCGCCATCGCCTATGTCGAGGACCGCGAGATCAACCCGCGCACCTTCCTGTCGATCCGTGTGCGGAAGACTTTCTAGCGGCTACTTTTTCAGCCGCTGGATCAAGGCCGTGGTCGACGGGTCATGCTGGCCCGTCGCGCCGCTTTCGAGTTCGGGCAGGATGCGATTGGCCATCACCTTGCCCAGCTCGACGCCCCACTGGTCGAAGCTGTTGATCCCCCAGATCACGCCTTCGACGAAGGTCTTGTGCTCATAGAGCGCGATCAGGGCGCCGAAGGTCTGAGGCGTCAGGCGGTCCAGGACCACCAGGGTCGAGGGCCGGTTGCCGGCGAAGGTGCGCTGCGGGGCCAGGGTCGCGATCTCGACTTCGGAGACGCCCTTGCCTTGCAGCTCGGCGACCACATCTTCGGTGCTGCGACCGACCATGAAGGCCTCGGCCTGGGCCAGCAGGTTGGACAGCAGCTTCTCGTGCATGCCCACCGGGCCTTCGTCCGACGCGGCGACGCCGATCAGCTCCATCGGGGTGATGTCCGTGCCCTGGTGCATGCACTGGAAATAGGCGTGCTGGACGTTGGTGCCCTCGTCGCCGAACACCACCGTCGCCGTGCCGCGAGCGGCGGGCTGGCCGTTCGGACCGACCGACTTGCCGTTGCTCTCCATCTCCAGCTGCTGGAGGAACGAGGCCAGGCGGCGCAGGCGGTGCGAGTACGGAACGACCGAGCGGGCCCGACGGTCCAGGCCGTTGCGGTTGAAGATCTGGGCCAGGGCCACCAGCACCGGCGCGTTCTTCTCTAGCGGCGCGGATCGGAAGTGCTCGTCCATGGCCGCGCCGCCGTCCAGGAAGCCCTGGAAAGCGTCCCAGCCAGCCGCGACGGCGACCGACAGACTGACGGAGGACCACAGCGAATAGCGGCCGCCGACCCAGTCCCAGAAACCGAACACCCGCTCGTCCGGCACGCCGAACGCGGCGGTCTTGTCCAGCGCGGTCGAGATCGCGGCCAGGTGCTTGTTGGCGCCCTCGTCCCCCAGCGCCTCGACCAGCCAGGCGCGCGCGGCGCCGGCATTGGCCAGGGTCTCCTGCGTCGTGAAGGTCTTGGAGACGACGATGACCAGGGTCTCTTCCGGGTCCATGTCAGCCGTGGTCAGCGCGAACTCGGCGCCGTCGACATTGGCGATGAAGCGCAGATCGATGCTGGGCTTGATCGGGCGCAGCGCGTCCCAGAGCAGGCGCGGACCCAGGTCGCTGCCGCCGATGCCGATGTGCAGGATCGCCTTGAACGGCTTGCCGGTCGCGCCCTTGATCTGGCCCGAACGGACGGCGTCGGCAAAGGTCTTCATCCGCTGGCGGACGCTCTCGACCTCGGCCATGACCGGCTGGCCCAGGGCCTTGAAATCCGCGTCGGCCGGCGCCCGCAGCGCCGTGTGCAGCACCGCCCGGCCCTCGGACGAATTGATCGCCTCGCCGCCGAACATCCGGGCGCGAGCGCCTTCGACATCGGCCGCGTGGGCCAGGTCGAGCGCGGCCTCCAGGCCAGCCTCGTCCCAGGCCTGCTTCGACAGATCCAGGTGCAGGCCGGCGACGTCCAGGGTCAGCAGATCCAGCCGCTCGGGCTCGCTCTGGAAGAAGTCGACGATGCGCTGTTCGCCCGCGGCCTGGGCGGCGGTTTCCAGGCGGGTCCAGGCGGCGTCGAGATCGGCCATGCGGGCATCCTCAAGTTTGGTAAATCGGCGTTTACGCAAAGCGGCTTATCAAACGGCTGCCGCCACGTCATGGCAGACCAATGACGTTTTTTGCGGGAGTATCAGATGTCCTGTGACGCCGTCGCCTTTTCCGCCATGCTCTGGATGGCTTCGTTCAATCCGGGTCAGGCCGCAGGCCCGGCTCCAGCGGTCATGCAGCAGCCCGCCGTCCCGCAATCGGTCGCCGGCGAGCCGCTGTTCCTCGACATCGTCAAGCGCGCCAAGCAGCTGAAGGCCGAGACCGAGGCCTACCGCCTGGCGCTGGCCAAGGCCGACCCGACCGCTGCGGCGCTGAAGCTGAAAGGCTTCGACGCCTTCTCGACCCGGATCGGCGACCTCTCGGCGCTGGACATGAAGGGCCACGTGACCCTGAAGGAGCGGGGCGCGGTCGACGACCTCAAGTGCATCCTGCGCGGCATCAGCCAGGACCTACCCGCGAAGCTCACCGCCGTCGGCGCGGCCACCACGATCAAGGCCCAGGACCTGGCCCTGCGCGACATGGTCTATCTGCTGAACGACAATGTCGAAGTGATCACCGCGCCGCCGCAACCGGCGGCTTAAGCGTCCTTGTACTTCACCGAGCAGCCGTAGGGCGTCGCGAACGGCGTGGCGACCTTGCGGCCCGCCTTCACGTCCGACAGCGCCGCGGCGACCAAGTTCTTGGCCTTGCCGAGATCCTCGACCTTCGCCGTCGGGATGTCGTCGATCGCGCCCTCGTAGACGACCGCGCCGGTCTTATCGATGACGAACATGTGCGGCGTCGTCTTGGCCTTGTAGAGCGTGGCCACCTTGTTATCGCCATCCAGCAGCAGCGCCGTCGGCTTGGCGCCCTTGGCCTCCATCCAGGTCTTGGCCGCCGGCCCGTCGAAATAGCCCTGCTTGCCAGGCGCGGACGAGGCGATGGTCAGCCACACCACGCCGTCGGCGCGTGCGGCCTGCTGCAGACCCTGCATGTTCCCGGAGTAATGCTTGCGGACATAGGGACAGCCTTCGTTGACCCACTCCAGCACCACGGTCTTGCCGCGGAACTCCGACAGCGAGCGGGTCTTGCCGTCGGCGTCTACGGCGGTGAAATCGGGCGCGGGCTTTGCTTGGGCGGCAGCGGGAACGAGAGCGGTCAGCGGCAAGGCGACGGTAACGAGACGGCGCGTGATCGACATGTCGGTTTCTCCAGCTTCGAACTCCCCCGCCGCGACATTCTCACGGATCGTCGGTCTGCGAAATGGTCGCAGGACCGATCGCCGAAACTCCGCCATTCTTGCTTGATCCAAGGAGGCTGACCGCTCAGAAGATCGCCCTCATGCGCACCAAGCTCTTCGCCGCCCTCGGCCTCAGCCTGACGCTCGCCGCCTGCGCCAGCGAGACGAACACCACCGTCTTCGTGCCGGTCGTCGCGCCCGTTCTGCCCAGCTCGCTGACGCCGCAGCCGATCATGCTGTTCAACCAGACCAAGGACGGCCGCAAGCTGTTCACCCTGGACGCCGAGTTCCCGTACTGCGACGTCGAAACGGGCAAGGTGATCGTGGTGCCGCGCTGGTACGTCACCGACTTCGCCAGCGTGCCGTGGTACGGCCAGGGGTTCGTGGACCCACAAGGTCCGACGGCCCGCGCCGCCATCGTCCACGACTGGCTCTACACGCTGGGCGAGCCGGGCAAGCGCGAGGAGGCCGACCAGATCTTCCTGCGGGCGATGCTGAAATACGGGGTCACGCCCTTCCAGGCCAACCTCGCCTATCAGGCCGTGCGACTGGGCGGCGAGAAGGGCTATGGCCTGCCGACCGACTGGCGCTTCGTCGATCCCAAGCAGCAGAACCTCGTCCAGCCCGCGCCGTTCGCCAAGCCGCGCACCGGCATGGTCCGCTACCTGCCCAGGTGCCAGGGCTTCGGCGCCCTGATCCAGACCGGCTGGCGCGCCTATCCGCTCAAGACCGTCGCGCCGGTGATCCCGCCGCCGGTCGTCGTGACCAAGACCCCGCTGGACAAGGTCAAGGACCGGCTGCCGTTCGGCAACGAGAAGAAAAAGTAGAGCTTACGCGCCCGCCTTCTCGATCGCCTCGATCACCAGGCCCTCGGTCAGCAGCTGAGGCAGAATGACCGGCGCGCCGCCGTTTTTGGGATAGACCACGTAGAGCGGCACCCCGACGCGGTCGAACTCGGCCAAGGCCTTGGCGATCGCCGGGTCGCGATTGGTCCAGTCGGCCTTCAGATAGACGGCGTTCTGGGCCTTGAAGGCCTCGCTGACCTTCGAGCCCGACAGCGCCACCTTCTCGTTGACCTGGCAGGTCACGCACCAGGCGGCGGTGAAGTCGACCAGCACCGGACGGCCGGCGGCCTGCAGCTCCTTGACCTTCTCCGGCGACCAAGCTTCGGCGGCTAGACCTGGACCCGAAGGCGTCGCAGTTGACGCCGCCGCGGCGGCCGGCGGCTGAGCGCTCAGTGCGCCGAAGGTCGCGACGGTGATGGCCAGGACCAGGGACACCAGGGCGATGATCGTGGAGACGATCCCGCCCTTGCCCATCGCGCGGCGGTTCTGCGCCAGGCCGTAGAGCCAAGCCCCGAAGGCGGCCAGGACGCCGGCGGCCAGCAGATGCGCCAGCGACAGCGGGCCCGACTGCTGGGCGAACACCCAGACCAGCCACAGGGCGGCGGCGTACATCGGGAAGGCCAGGCCCTTCTTCAGCACGTCCATCCAGGCGCCGGGACGCGGCAGCAGCTTCAAGAGGCCCGGGATAAAGGCCACCGCCACGAACGGCGCCGCGAAGCCCAGGGCCAAGGCCAGGAACACCGCCAACGAAATGACCGTCGGCTGGGTCAGGGCGTAACCCAGGGCGCCGGCCATGAACGGCGCGGTGCACGGTGCGGCCACGACCACGGCCAGGGCGCCGGTGAAGAAGGCGCCGGTCGCGCCGCCCTGGGCCGAGGCGCCCGAGCCGACGTTCTGAACCGAGGTCCCGATCTCGAACACGCCCGACATGTTCAGCGCGACCAGCAGCATCAGCAGCGAGAGACCGGCGATGACCAGCGGCGATTGCAGCTGGAAGCCCCAGCCCACCGCCGCGCCGCCGGCCCTTACGGCCAGCAGCAGGCCGGCCAGGGCCAGGAAGGTCGCCACGACGCCCAGCAGGAACACCAGGCCCTGCAGGCGGGTCTTGCCGGCGTCGTGAGCGTGGCCGGCCAGGCTGGCGGCCTTCATCGAGAGCACCGGGAAGACGCACGGCATCAGGTTCAGGATCAGCCCGCCGACGAAGGCGAACAGCAAGGCGCCGACGAGACCGCCAGCGGCCTCCCCCCCCGTCGCGGCCTTGGGCTCGGACGGCGGCGGACCCATGCCGGCGGCGGTCGCGGGAAGCTCGCCGGGCGTCGCGGTGACCTCCCAAGCCCCCGCCTTGGTCGAGATCACGCCCGCCAGTTCGGTCGGCGCGGTCCCGCCGCCGACGAAGTCGTAGCCGGGCTTCAGCGCGAAGGTCAGGCCCTCGGGGCCGCGATCGACGCCTTGCTCGGCCGCATGCTCGATGACCTTGGGCGAATAGGGGAAGAAATAGGCCCCGGTCATGTCGGCGCCCTTCAACGGGCCGCCGGTGACGGCCAGCTTCAGGGTCTGGCCGTCCAGCTTGAACACGCCCTTAAGGCCGGCCGGCTTGGGCGCTTTGGCCAGGGCTTCGCCGACGATCGCGCCCCACTTGGGATCGGCAGCCGGCGCGGCCACGACGGGCAGCAGCAGCGAGAGCTTGGCCGCCTCCGGCACGCAAACGTCCTTGCAGACCAGGTAGAAGACGTCGGCCGTCAGGCTGATCGTGGTCCCGACCTGGGCGTCGGCGGCCGCCGTGATCGGCACGGGGATCAGGACCTCGCCCTCATAGGCGTAGTCGAGCAGCGGGCCGAGTTTGGCGACCTGCGGCGGCGGCCAGACCATGTCGCCGGCCTTCCAGCCGGCCGGCAGGGTCCAGGTGATCTTGGTCGCCTCGCCGGCGTCGCCCGGATTGCGCCAATAGGTGTGCCACTCGGGAATGATCTTCTGGCGCAGGGCGACATAGATCGTACCGCCCGGCGCGATGCCGGTTTCCTGGGCGACCAGCTCGGACTCGATGTGCCCGGAATTGACCACGGGTCCGGCCAGCGCAGCGCCCGCCAGAAGGCTCGCGGCCAGCAGGGCTTGCAGGGCGAGGACAGCTCTCTTGAGGAACATGCGCAGACCTGGGGAAGAAACGACGGCGGACGACACATGGCCCAGCCAAGTTGGCTCGACAATGGCCAAGACGCGGCCGACAGTCGATTAGGGAATCATCCGGAGAAGCCTATGCCCGCTGCGTTCGACGACATCGAGATCGGTCAGGTCGTCAACCTGGGCTCGCGGGCCGTCGACGGAAAGGCGCTGGAGGCCTTCATCACCGCCTTCGCGCCCGGCTGGCCGCTGGAGAACGGCGCCCCCGACGGCATGGTCTTCGCGATCTGGAGCCGGCTGGACAGCGAGTCCAGCGCCGCCTGGCCGCAGACCAAGCGCCTGGGCGTCGACGCCCTGCGCTGGATGCGCAATCCGCCCGTCGGCGAGCTGCTGCGCGGCCGCATGACCGTGATGGGCAAGGACCCGGTCGGCGAGGGCAAGGGCATCGTCATCGCCCAGCACGACCTGCTGGACGAGGCCGGACGCCTGGTCTTCTCGTGCCTGACCCGCAGCATCTTCGCCCGCTAGGCAAGAAAAAGGGCGGCGAAGCTAAAAGCCTCGCCGCCCTCTTATCTTTAGCTGTCGCCGAACCTTAGTTCAGGTTCGCAGCGGCCGAGGCCGCAGCGTCAGCATCGGCCTGACGCATGATGGTCTTGTTGACCAGACGGTCCCAACCCAGCAGCGACACCAGGTGCGCATAGATCTGGGCGAGGGCGCCGCTTTCCTGCAGTTCCTTGATCTTGGCGGCCGGCAGGGCGTTCAGCTTCTCTTCCGAGACGCCATAGTATTCGGCGACGGTGACCAGCTCGCCCGAGGCGGCGCCGGTTTCGTCCTGCGGCTGGAAGGTGGCCTTCTTCAGCTCGAACAGGTCCAGCTCCTTCAGCAGGGCGATGAACGAGTCGGTGCGGCGGCGTTCCAGCTCGAAGTCGTCGCAGAACTTGATGCAGCTGTTGGTGTACTCGGTCGGCTCGCCCTTGGCGTCGAACAGCGGGGTCTGGCCTTGCTCGGTCAGCAGGTCCGAACCGCGGTCGATGCAGACGATCAGGCGATCTTGCGTGTCGTCATTGGCCAGCACGAACGGATAGCGGCGGATATAGGCCGGGATGTAGACGTTCGGCTCGACGGCGCCGTCGGCGCTGATGAACAGGTTCTCGGCGTTGTTCAGGCCCATCACGGCCAGCGGAACGCGGTCGTCGCCGGCGAAGATCACCGGGAAGGTCAGGGCGGCCGGGCCGAATTCCGAGACCGTCAGCGGCACGGCGGTGCCGGCGGCGGCGAAGCCGTAGGGCTTTTCCTTGTGGACCAGGGCCAGCTTGGCGTGTTGTTCGCGGTTCAGCGGCTCGGGCGACTTGTAGAACAGGACGTTGCCGGAGATTTCGCCGGTGGACTGGGTCGTGGTCATGAACAGCTCTACGACAGGATAAGAAACGGACGCTCGAACGCTTCAAGACGACCGAAAGGGTCCGGCGTTCTAGCCGATCCAGGGGGAACCGGCAATCTGGACCGCTGTCATAGCGAGACTCGATGACCGTTATTCACCGGATGCGGGAGCCGTTAAGCTTGATACTGACCTCCAGGCGCGAGAGCAGCAGTCCGGGTCCTGGCGGATGGGGCCAGGTCCCGGCGCGGGGAGGGGCCGCG
>JAEXJH010000273.1 GCA_023445955.1 Pseudomonadota bacterium | reverse complement strand
CTCTTGGCCAGCTGCACGATGTCGCGCGCCAGGGTGGCCGAGAACAGCAGGGTGCGGCGCTCGGCCGGGGCGGCGTCGAGAATGAATTCCAGGTCTTCGCGGAAGCCCATGTCGAGCATCTCGTCGGCCTCGTCGAGGACGGCGACCTTCAGCTCCGACAGGTCCAGGTGACCGCGCTCGATGTGGTCGCGCAGGCGGCCCGGGGTGCCAACGACGATGTGGGCGCCGTAGTTCAGGGCGCGCTGTTCGCGGCGAGCGTCCATGCCGCCGACGCAGTTGACCACCACGGCCATGGCCTGGGCGTAGAGCCAGGTCAGCTCGCGATTGACCTGGATGGCCAGTTCGCGGGTCGGGGCGATCACCAGGGCCAGCGGGGCGCTGGCGCGGCCGAAGATCTCTTCGTCACCCAGCAGGGTGGGCGCGGCGGCGAGGCCGAAGGCCACGGTCTTGCCCGAGCCGGTCTGGGCGCTGACCAGCAGGTCGCGGCCTTCGGCGTCGGCCTCCAGCACGGCGGCCTGGACGGGAGTGGGCTCGAGATAGCCTTGAGCGGCGAGAGCCCGCTCGAGAGCGGGGTGGGAGGCGGGGAAGGGCATATGGGTCCAGTTCATTTGCGGCCGCGCACACAAAAAACGCGCGGCTCGCGCCAATGACCAAATCGGGCCCCCTGAAGCCTGTGACGCTTCCCTCGGACCGCTTCTTGGTCGTATTCCAACGAAAATAGCCCCCTCCGCGACGGAAGGGGGCTCACGAATAGCCTTATGCGCTTGTTGCGCTGCAAAAAGCAAGCGCCGTGAAGCGCTCTGCGTTTTAGGCAGTCGCCTTGGTCGCTCGCGCCGCCTTCAAGAGGGCCCAGGCGCGCAGGGCCATTTCCAGGCGGGAAACGCCGAACAGGCCCACGGCCAGGACGACGAAGCCGTCGGTCAGCAGTCCAACGCCGATGTGCAGGGCGCTGGCGTTGCTCTCCAGATAGGCCCGCAGGCCAAAGCGCACGACGAACAGGCCCAGCAGGAAGAGCAGGGCGGCCGGCGAAGGCTTGGTGTTCAGGAGATGGGTCTCAGGATCGATGGCGATCGGCACCAGCTTGCCGCGCCACCAGCCGATGAACGCGCCGACCGCGAAGACGGCCGTCAGCCACAGCCAGTCCAGGCCGTGCGGCGGGAACTGCAGGAACAATGCGATCGTCGCCAGCACCATGATGGCGGGCATGATCCACATCAGTTCCAGCTTCAGCCGCCGCTCCTGGGTCAGGCGGCGCATGCGGAAGAAGAGCACCAGGGCGATCACCACGCCGCTGATGGCGTAGCTGATCATGCGCTGATTGTTGTGGTCCATGACGCTGAAGTCCCCCGACTCGACGAAACGGGATCAGGCGCCCGAAGCCAGCGCCTGGTCAATCGCCTGGGTGATGCGTTCCGGGGATTCGGCCCCGACCACGGCCACCTTGCCCGCGAAGATGGCGAACGGCACGCCGGTCACGCCGCCCTGCACGGCCATGGCGTGCTCGCGGGCCACGGCTTCCTTGTCGGCGCCTTCCGACAGCAGTTGCAGCACCACCAAGCGTTCCATGCCCGCCGCCTCGGCGATGTCGCCCAGCACCATCGGGTCGCCGATGTCGAGGCCGTCGGCGAAGTAGGCCTTGAACAGCGCCTCGACGACCTCGTCCTGGGCGCCAGCCGTCAGGGCCCAGCGGATCAGACGATGGGCGGCGTTGGTGTTGGGCGAGAATTCGATGGCGTCGAAATCGAACACGATGCCTTCCTCGGCGCCGCCTTCGACCAGGGCCGAATGCACGGCCTTCAGCTTCTCGGGATCGCGGAACTTTTGGGCCATGTACTGCTTGCGGTCGACGCCTTCCTCGGGAAGCGTCGGGTCCAGCTGGTAAGGACGCCAGATCAGCTTGGCCTCAACGTCGGGGCGCAGGGCCAGGGCCGACTTCAGCCGTCGCCAGCCCAGATAGCACCAGGGGCAGACCACGTCGGCGACGACGTCGATGATCAGCGGTTGCTGCTGGGCCATGGCGTACTCCTTGAGGCACTGATGTCCGCTACAGGACATGTTCCATATAGGAGCTGCCGCTACGGCGCCCAAGCTCCAGCTTAGCTGGCGTCGCGCTTCAAGGCGCTGGCGGCGGCGCGCTCCAGGGCGCGCACGGCGCCTTCGCCACGCTGGACCTCGGCCACGCCGATGTCGAATTCGCAGACGAACGGCGCGCGGTCCTCGCCGGCGTCGAAGGCGGTGCAGCCGATCACGGCGGCGATCCGCTCTGCCGCGGCGCGAGCGGCGTTCACATTGGTCGCGGGCAGGGCCAGGGCGAAGACCTCTGTGGCCAGGCGCGCCGAGGTGTCCTCGACCCGGACCAGGCGACCGATCATCGAGCCGATCTGCGGGATGGCGCGGTCCAGCCAGCCGTTCTGGCGGGCCCAGACGGTCTCGGGCTTGTCGGCGACGCGCAGGACGCAGATCGACAGCGGGCGGGCGCGTTCCGTCGCGGCCTTGGCCAGCCGCGCCAGGTGGGCGGCGAACAGGTCGCGGGTGAAGAGGCCGGTGGCGGCGTCCATCAAGCCCGAGCTACGGGCCTTCTCCAGCGCGCCGCGGATGGCCTCGCCGCGCCGGAAGCTGCGGGCCAGCTCCATGACGCGCATGGCCGTCTCGATCTCGGGCGTCTCGGGCGAGGCCACGTCGGAGACGCCGCGATGGAACGCCTCGGACATCGTCACATAGCTCTCGGCCTTCAGGTACAGCAGAGCCGGGATGTGGAAGAGTCGGGTGTTGCGGCGCATGCCGGCCGCGATCGACAGGGCTTCCTGCTGGCTGTCGCCGGCCCACAGGACGACGGAGTCGAACGCCCGCTCGTGCAGATAGTCGAAGGCCGTGTAGGCGGTGAAGGCGCCGACCACTTCGGCGCCGCTGGCCTGCAGGGCGTTGGACAGGGCCAGGAACTGCGGAGCCGGCTCGCCGACCGCCAGGATGCGGAACGGGGTGTCCGGCGGCTCGGGCAGGTCGAGGCGTCGGCCGCGCTCGCCGAAGGTCTCCAGCCGCAGCTCGAACTCTTCCTCGGCGATGGCCGTGCGCACCAGGCTCTCCAGGCGCAGGGCGGCCTGCGACGGGTGCAGCGGCGGCGACAGGGTCAGATCGAACGCCTGGTTGCGATAGTCGCCGTCCGGCTCGCCGATGGCGATTACCGGCAGGCGGCGCGGGGCCACAGCGGCCTTCAGCCGACGGGCCAGCGTCTGGGTCTCGGGACCGGCGCTGGCCAGGTCGACGATCACGGCCTCGATCGGCAGGTCACCCAGCGCGGCGAGGGCGGCGTAGGGGCCGCGAGCGGTGATCGTGCGCCAGCCCAACCGGTCCAGCCCTTCGGCCAGCGGTCCGGCGCGAACATCGTCGCGCGCCACGATCAGGATCCGGGCGTCAACCGCCAAACCAACCTCCGCCCGAAATCTCGTGGGCCAGTCCCACAACCGACCCTGAGATTCGACGCTGCAACATAGCAGAGGGTTTGCGCGGTCAAAGGTACGGAACGCCGCAGGCTGGGGGTAATCGATCAGGACTTGCCTGACCGAACGTCATCGCCGTTCTAGTGATCGAAACCGGCCGCGTTCGTAGAGCCGAAAGGGAGAAGATCATGGGCCAGGGGCCGCTTTCGGGACTGAAGATCGTCGAGTTCGCCGGCATCGGCCCGGGACCGTTCTGCGGCATGCTGCTGTCGGACCTCGGCGCGGATGTGGTGCGCATCGACCGCAAGGGCCAGGGACGCGGCTCGCCGGCCGACGTCACGGCGCGCGGCCGCCGCTCTGTGGCGCTGGATCTCAAGCATCCGGAGGCGATCGAGACCTGTCTGAAGCTTCTGGAAGGCGCCGACGGACTGATCGAGGGCTTCCGTCCGGGTGTCATGGAGCGCCTGGGCCTGGGTCCCGACGCCGCCTTGGCCCGCAATCCCAAGCTGGTCTACGGCCGCATGACCGGCTGGGGGCAGACGGGCCCCTACGCCAAGGCCGCCGGCCACGACATGAACTACATCGCCATTACCGGCGCGCTGGCCGCGATCGGCACGACCGACAAGCCGGTGCCGCCGCTGAACCTGGTCGGCGACTTCGGGGGCGGGGCGCTCTATCTGGCCTTCGGCTTGCTGGCCGGGGTGATCCACGCCCGCGCCACCGGCCAAGGCCAGGTGATCGACTGCGCCATGAGCGACGGCGCGGCCTCGCTGATGGCCATGTTTTACGGCTTCAAGGCCGGCGGCATGTGGAACGAAGGCCGGCGGACCAACCTGCTCGACGGCGGCGCGCACTTCTACGACACCTACGAGTGCGCCGACGGCAAGTGGATCTCGATCGGCTCGATCGAGCCGCAGTTCTATCTGCTGCTGCTGGAGAAGACCGGCATCACCGATCCGCAATTCCAGCATCAGATGAGCCGCGAGGAGTGGCCGGCGCTGCGCGAGAAGCTGGCCGCCGTCATCAAGACCAAGTCCCGCGACGAATGGTGCGCGATCATGGACGCCACCGATGTCTGCTTCGCCCCGGTCATGACCATGGACGAGGCCCCCAAGCATGCCCACAACGCCGCCCGCGAGACCTTCGTCGAGGTCGGCGGCGTCGTTCAGCCGGCCCCCGCGCCGCGCTTCTCGGCCACGCCGGGCGTCATCCAGGGACCGCCGCCGAAGATCGGCGCCCATAATGACGAGGCCCTGGCCGACTGGGGTTTCTCGGCGGATGCGATCGCCGGATTGAAGACGTCCGGAGCACTCTGAAACCTGCTGATCGCGTTCAGGTGCGGTTCAGACGGCCGGCGTCAAGTTGCGTGTGTCGACCGGCCGTCGCGCCATCCGTCCCTCGATGCGGCGTCCGGTTCACAGGACCATCCTGCGGAGACGCGTCGCCTTCCCAAAGGCGGCGCGTCTTTGACTCTGGGGCGCCGCATCGCCATGGTCCGCCGGATGCAAGATCCGCAGCACCACATTCGTTGGCGCGACCTCCAGCTTGATCCGATCCATTGGGTGCGTGAAGTCCTCCGCGTACTGGGCCTGGCCCTGTCGCGGCTGTGGGGCCGCGATGTCATGCTTTACGTCGGCGGCGTCTCGTTTTTCGCCCTGCTGGCCGTGTTCCCCGGCCTGGCGATTCTGATCGGTCTCTACAGCTTCTTCCTGACGCCCGAGACCGCCGCCCGCCAGGCCACCAAGCTGGCCGAGCTGATTCCCTCCGGCGCCCGCTCGATGTTCCAGGACGAGTTCTCGCGCCTGGCCCACGCGCCCGGCCAGACCATCTCGCTCCAGAGCGGCGTCGTTCTGATCGTCGGCGCCTATGCCGCCCATCGCGGCTTCAAGGCTCTGCTGGCGGGCCTGTCGTTCATTCACGACGAGGAGAATCAGCGGGGCTTTTTCGGCTTCAACCTGATGGCGCTGCTGGTGCTGATGGCGGCTTTTGGCCTGCTGTTCTTCATGTCGGGCGTGTTCCTGACCCTGCGCCTCCTGGGCTCGGCCCTGGACCTGAAGCCGCTGGCGGGCGTGTCGTGGATCCAGTCGGAATGGACCTGGGCCAGCTTCGGCATCGTGCTGGGCATGAGCCTGGTCTATCGCTACGCCATGTCACGCGAGCCGGTGGGCTGGCGCGCCTCGATCTCGGGCGGCGTCGCCGCGGCGGCCCTGTGTCTCTTCATGTCGTGGGCCAGCGCCTTTTATGTCGAGAAGATCGTCCACCTGGGCGCGACCTACGGCTCGATCTCGGCCGTGATTATCTTCCTGATCTGGCTGTCGTGGAGCGTGAACGCCATCTTCTTCGGCGGCGCGCTGGCCACCGAGGTCGAGATCGCGCTGGACGAACGTCCCCGGGCCTTGCTGGAAGGCCCCAAGGCGATCCCGCTTAAGGCGCCTTCCGAATACGAAGCCTGATCACGCCACTGTCCAGGTCGGCGACGTCGAGCACGGTCGCGCCGACCTGAGCCGCGAAGTGCGGCGCGTCGATGCGGGCCATCGGATCGGTGGCCAGCAGGACGAGCTCGGCGCCCGGCGCGGCGGCCTCGTGAGCCTTGCGCAGCTTCAGGGTCGGGACCGGGCAGTGATGGCCGCGCGCGTCGACCAGGATCGGGTCATCAGACATCGAACACCGTCTCGGCCTCGAGGGCGGGAAGGATGCGATGCTGCCCAGGTTCCAGGTCTTCCGGAAGGGGGATGCCGCCAATGCGCTCGCGATGCAGCGTGACCACGTGGTTGCCGACGGCGGCGAACATTCGGCGCACCTGATGGTAGCGGCCTTCCGTGATCGTGAGTCGCGCCGTCTTGGGATCGACCACCTCGAGCTTGGCCGGCAGGAGCGGCTTTTCCTCGCCGTCCAGCATCAGCGTCCCGGCGGCGAAGATGTCGCCCTCGGAACCGGTCAGCGGCCGGTCGAGTGTCGCCAGGTAGGTCTTGGGCACGTGGCGCTTGGGCGAGATGACCCGGTGAAGGAAGTCGCCGTCGTCGGTGATCAGGATCAGGCCGCTAGTGTCCTTGTCCAGCCGCCCGACCGTGGACAGCGCCGGATCCCGGATCTGCCAGCGGCGCGGCAGCAGGTCGTAGATCTTCTGGCCGTCTTCCTTGTGCGAACAGGTCACGCCCAGCGGCTTGTGCATCAGCAGCACCAGCGGGGCCGGCGGATCGACGGCGACGCCGCGGATGGTCATGCGCTCGGGCAAGGTGGCGTCGACCGCGATGCGGGCGCCGGAGTCCTTCAGGACCTTGCCGTCCAGCACGACCTTGCCGGCGGCGACCAGGGCCTGGACGTCCTTGCGGCTGCCATAGCCCAGATTGGCCAGCAGCCGGTCCAGACGGGCCATCAAGGCCTTGGCCATTACTTGCGGGCCTCGAAGACCTTGTAGCCGCCACCTTCGGCGACCATGCGGACCTTGGCGAAGCTCTCGCCCAGGATCGCCTCGTAAGGCAGGTGGCGGTTGGCGACCATCCACAGCACGCCGCCCTTGCGCAGCGCGCCGGCGGCCGAGGCGATGAACGCCTGGCCCAGGGTCTTGTCCTCGCCGCCGCCTTCGTGGAACGGCGGGTTGCTGACGACGAAGTCCAAGTCCTTCAGCTCGGTCTGGCGCGCGTCGCCCCAGACGAACGCGGCGCGCGGATCGGTGACGTTGCGCTTGGAGACCTCCAGCGCGCGATGGTCCAGCTCGACCAGGGTCAGCTTGGTCACCTTGGGCGAGGCCAGGACGTTGAGGGCCAGGATGCCGATGCCGCCGCCGAAGTCCGCGCCGGCGTCTGAGAACTCGGGCAGCACCTGCAGCAGGGCGTTGGTGCCGGCGTCCAGGCGGTCCCAGCTGAACACGCCGGGTTGGGTCCACAGACCATCGTCCGAGATTCGGCGCGGCGCGCCGGCCTTGATGGCTTCATCCAGGCCCTTGATCACGGCCGGGCGGACGACCAGGCAGATGCGGTTGTGGCGGCGGGCGCTTTCGCCGACCTCACAGCCTAGGGCCTCCAGTTCCTTCTTCAGACGCAGACCGCCGCGATCCTTCGGGGCGAAGGCGGTCATGCGGCCGCCCTGCGCCAGGACCCGCAACGCCTGGGCGAGGACAAAACGTCGCTCCACCGCGCCAGCAGGGGCGCGCACGGTTACGGCGGTAAAGGATTCGTCCGCCACCGAGGCGATATCGGTCGCGCCGACGACCAGCGGCGACAGCTGCACGGCGTCCGCCGCGGACGGGGCCAGATCGTGATCGGCCTGGCCATAGAGCGCGGTGGAAGTCGCCGACATGCTTGTCCTGAAAGGGTTTTTCGAGATTTCGAGCTCTGGCGGACAGGGTGGGATTCGAACCCACGGTAGGCTTCCACCTACGGCGGTTTTCAAGACCGCTGCCTTAAACCACTCGGCCACCTGTCCGGAGCAGGCGGCTATATCAGCGTGCTTCGCCCTTAACCAGACTTCAAAACAAACAGGTGACGATGTGGGCTCGGAAGGGGTGTGGGCCCGTCTGGACGACTATCGGATGCAACACGGTTTCGATCAGGTTTGGCGGATCGCGCGCAACCTGGGCCTCATGGCCCTGGCGGCGGTGAGCCTGGCCGCCTGCGCCACGCCGAAATACGACGTCGGCAAGTCCGGCTACACGGCCACGGCGCGCAACGAGACCACTCGGGGTTCAGCCCCGCGGGCGGGTTCGACGGTCGGTCGCGACGGCAAGCCGCTGCGCGGCACGCAAAAGCCCTATCAGATCAACGGCATCTGGTACTATCCGCGCGAGGACAAGGACTACAACGTGGTCGGTGTCGGCTCGTGGTACGGCGAGCAGTTCCACAACCGCCGCACGTCCAATGGCGAGATGTTCGACATGGACGTGCCCTCGGCCGCCCACAAAACCTTGCCGCTGCCCAGCCTGGTCGAGGTGACCAATCTCGACAACGGCAAGAAGATGATCGTGCGGGTCAACGACCGCGGGCCGTTCGTCGACGGGCGCATTATCGACCTGTCCAAGGCCGCCGCCCAGCAGCTGGGCTATTACCGCAACGGCGTCGCCCGCGTGCGCGTGAAATATGTCGGCCCTGCGCCCAAGAACGTGTTCGATGGCGGGCGCCAGTACGCCGTGCAGCAGACCGCTGCGCCGCCACCGCCGCCGCGCGAGCGCAGCTTCGACGACATCAAGGAGCCGACCCAGCGCGTACAGGTGATCCCGTCGCGCCAGCCGGATCCGGAATGGGGTTCGGCCCCGCCGATCAATCCGCCGGACGCGGCGCCCGCGCGCGCCTACGCCTCGGTCGCCAAGCCGAGCGGCTTTCGGGTGCAGGCTGGCTCGTTCTCCAGCCGTGAGAATGCCGAGAAAGCCGTGCGCCAGCTGTCCAGCGCGGGGCAAGCCCAACTCGACGTGATCGACCGGCCCAGCGGTCCGCTCTATCGCGTCACCGTCTCGGCCGGTGAGAGCGAAGGTGAAGCCTGGAGCCTGCGCCAGCGCGTCGAGTCGCTGGGCTATCAGGGCGCGACGGTCCTGAGGCCCTAGACAAGGCCCCCTAGACAAGGTGGGGAAACCGGTCGAATGAGGCCGGGTGACCCAGGGTTCTTTCATCAGTTTCGAAGGCGGGGAGGGGGCGGGCAAGTCCACCCAGATCCGCCGTCTGGCCGAGCGCCTGACCGCCGCCGGCCATGACGTCGTCGTCACCCGCGAGCCGGGCGGCAGCCCGGGCGCCGAGGCCATCCGCGAGCTGCTGGTCAACGGCGCGGCCGATCGCTGGTCGCCGGTCACAGAGACTCTTCTGATGTACGCCTCGCGGCGCGACCACCTGGAACGGGTGATCCGTCCGGCGCTGGCCGAGGGCAAGGTCGTGCTGTGCGACCGCTTCGCCGATTCCACCCGGGCCTATCAGGGCGCCGGCGGCGCGGCGTCGGCCAGCCTGATCGCGGCGCTGGAGGATCATGTGCTGAACGGCACGATCCCGACCCTGACCCTGATCCTCGACCTGCCCGCCGAGGTCGGCCTGCAACGCGCCGAGGCGCGGGGCGGGGCGGCGCGTTTCGAGTCGAAGGGCTTGGATTTCCACCAGCGCCTGCGCGCCGGATATCTGGAGATCGCTCGTCAGGAGCCCGAGCGTTGCGTCGTTATTGACGCCGACGCCGAGCTGGACGCCGTGACCGCCGCCATCGCGCAAGCCGTGTCCCAGCGGCTGGACCTCTGATGCCGGCCCATCCGCGCGATGTTTACGGCCTGGAGGGCCAGTCGGCCGCGGAGGCCTCTTTTCTGGATGCGCTGGATCGCGGCCGACTGCACCACGCCTGGCTGCTGACCGGTCCCGAGGGCGTGGGCAAGGCCACCTTGGCCTACCGCATGGCCCGTCGCCTGCTGGGCGCGCGGCCCGATCCGTCGATGGGCCTGCTGGGCGCAGCGCCGTCCGATACGGTCAGCCGCCAGGTCGCCGCCCGCTCGCATCCCGACCTGATGGTGCTGGAGCGCCTGACCGACGACGGCAAGGCCCGCAAGTCGATCCCCGTGGACGAGGCGCGCCAGCTGCCGGAGTTCTTCTCCACGACGCCGGCCATTTCGCCCTATCGCGTGGCGATCATCGACGCGGCCGACGACCTCAATGTCAACGCCGCCAACGCGGTGCTGAAGACGCTGGAGGAGCCGCCGCCGCGCGGGGTGATCCTGCTGATCAGCCATGCGCCGGGCAAGCTGCTGCCGACCATCCGTTCGCGCTGCCGGCGCTTGCCAGTGCCTGCGCCGGGCGTTCCCGCCGCCGCCGAAATGGTCGAGCGCATGGCCGACGTCTCTGGCCGCGACGCCGAGCGCCTGGCCCGCATGGCCCACGGCGCGCCGGGCAAGGCGCTACAACTGGCCGCCGCCAAGGCCATCGAGATGGACGACGCGGCCAATGACATCCTGCGGATGCTGCCCAAGATCGACGAAGGCGCGCTGCTGGCTCTGAGCGACACTTTCCGCGGCGCCGAGGGCGCGGCGCGGTTCGAACTGCTGATGGACCGCATGGCCGACCAGGTGCGGATCTTCGCCACGCAAGTCGCCGCCGACGGCAAGCACTCGCCGGGTCTGGACCGCTGGGCTGCGGCCTGGGAACGTCTTTCCAGCGTGCCGGGTGAGGCCGAGGCGATCAACCTGGACCGCGCCGATGTGTTCTGGAGCGTCATCTCGGACTTGCGCGCGGCGGCCAAGACGGCGATTTGAGCGGCATGCTCATCGACAGCCATGTGAATCTGCACGCGCCCCAGTTCGCCGAGGACAAGGACGCCGTCATCGCCCGCGCTCGCGAGGCCGGCATCGGCCTGATGGTCACCATCTGCGACAAGGTCAGCTCCTTCGAGGCGGTGCACGCCATCGCCATGGCCGAGCCGGACATCTGGTGCACGGTCGGCACGCATCCACACGAATCCAAGGAAGATCCGGACCTGACCGCCGCGCGGCTGGTCGAGCTGGCCCAGCGTCCGCGCGTCATCGGGATCGGCGAGTGCGGCCTCGACTTCCACTACGACCTGTCGCCGCGCGACGTGCAGGCCCAGGTGTTCCGCCAGCACTGCATCGCCGCCCGCGAAAGCGGCCTGCCGCTGGTGGTCCACACCCGCGAGGCCGACGACGTCATGGGCCAGATCCTCGAGGAGGAGCACGCGGCCGGGCCGTTCAAGATCCTGATGCACTGCTACACCAGCGGTCCGGCCCTGGCGGCGCGGGCCATGGCGCTGGGCGCCTGGTTCTCGGTGTCGGGCATCGCCACCTTCAAGCAGGCCGAGGACGTGCGCGAGGTGATCCGCGACATGCCGGCCGACAAGATCATCGTCGAGACCGACTGCCCTTACCTGGCGCCGATCCCGATGCGTGGCCGTCGCAATGAGCCGGCATATCTGCCGCATATCTACGACAAGCTGGCCGAGATTCGGGGCTGGAGCCGGGCTGACACGGAAGCCCGGACCGAGGACGCCTTCTTCAACCTGTTCGACAGGATCCCTCGTTCATGACCGGACCGCTGGAGTTCACGATCCTGGGCTCCGGCTCGTCCGGCGGCGTTCCCCGCGCCGACGGCAATTGGGGCGACTGCGATCCGGCGGAGCCCAAGAACCATCGCTCGCGCTGCTCGCTGCTGGTGCGGCGGCTGGGGCAGGGGCCTCAGCACGAGACCACGGTCGTCGTCGACACCTCGCCGGACCTGCGCCTGCAGACCGCTCATGCGGGCGTGAAGCGGGTCGACGCCGCGCTGTTCACCCACGACCATGCCGACCAGGCTCACGGCATCGACGACCTGCGGCCGTTCTTCCTCAATCAGCGCGTCCGCATCCCGACCTGGATGGACCAGGCCACGCATGACGGCCTGCTGACCCGGTTCGGCTATGTCTTCGAGACGCGTGGCGGCTATCCGGCCATCCTTGAGCCGAAGCTGATCCCGCCGCTGGGCGAGGACTTCCTGATCGACGGCCCCTCGGGCGCGATCCCGGTCCACACCTTCGATGTCGACCACGGCGAGATCCGCGCCGTCGGCTATCGCTTCGGCGGCGTGGCCTACACCCCCGACGTCCGCGCCATCCCTGACGGCAGCTGGGCGGACCTGGCCGATCTCGACGTCTGGATCGTCGACGCGCTGCGCTGGACGCCGCACCCGACCCACGCCCATGTCGAGCTGGCCCTGGAATGGATCGCCAAGGCCAAGCCCAGGCGCGCCATCCTGACCAACCTGCACATCGACCTGGACTACAACGCCCTGACCGCTCGGCTGCCGGCGGGTGTCGAGGCGGGTTATGACGGCCTGCGCTTCACGCTCTAGACAGCTTTTAGATTACGGCTTTGTCACTTTTGGCGAGGCTGGCAAAGCGTAAGGTCTACCCGTTTCGAGGGGGAGGGCCATCGTCTGTCTGACGAGGCCTTGCGCGTGTTTTGGGCTCCCCGCGTCGCGCTTCGTCGCAACTTCCGCCAAGTTTGGCGAAAACTTGGCGTAACGTAGCACTGCTGAAATAAGCTCGCCCAACAACACCGTCATAGGGACGCGGTAGGATCACTTCCCGAGCGTAACTGACCAGACCATCCCATGGCTGAAACCGTCACCATCTCCCGAGAAATTTTCCAGCGCCTGCGGTCGCGCCTGCCGGCCGTGACGCGCGAGCATCTGTTCGACTGCTACGCCATCAGCGAAACCACCTGGACCAAGCTGCGCGACGGCAAGCCGGTGAAGCGCTCGACCCTGGACCGCATCCTGGTCAAGCTGGCCAAGCTGGACGCCCGCGTGGCCGCCAACAGCGTCGCCGCCTAGAGCGTGATCTTTACGCCGTCCTTATGCGGCGGCCGCGCTTCGACATAGAGCCCTTACGCCCGGACATGGTCCCTGGCCTCCGACACCAAAGGAGGCCGTTATGGCTGATCTCATCTTTGGGGCGCTGGCCTTAGGCCTGTTCGCCCTCTTCGGCGCTTTCGCCGCCGCGCTGAGGCGCGTTTAGCCATGCTTGTGAACCTCTTGTGGGCCGCCGGGGCGATCGTCGTCGCCGGCTACATGGTCGCGGCGATGCTGCGACCCGACAAGTTCTGACGGACATATCCCTATGAATTGGCAAGGGTGGGCGGAGATCGCCCTCACGCTTGGCCTGGCGGTCGCGATCGGCTGGCCGCTGGGCGTTTTCATGTCGCGCGTCTGGAATGGCGAGCGCACCTGGCTCGATCCGGTGATGAAGCCGTTCGAGGCCTTCTTCTACACCGCTTGCGGCGTCGATCCGAAGAAGAGCCAGAGCTGGCACGGCTACGCGTTCGCGCTACTGGTCTTCAACCTCGTCGGCTTTGCGATCACCTATGCGGTCCTGCGCCTGCAGGGTGTGCTGCCGTTGAACCCACAGGGCTTCCCCGGTCTGTCGGGCCACCTGGCGTTCAACACCGCCATCAGCTTCATCACCAACACCAACTGGCAGAGCTATGGGGGCGAGACGACCATGTCGACGCTCAGCCAGATGCTGGTGTTGACGACGCAGAACTTCGTCTCGGCCTCGACGGGCGCAACGATCGCCGCGGCCCTGGCGCGCGGCTTCACCGCCAATCGCGGCGAGGGCGTCGGTAACTTCTGGGCCGACCTGATCCGCACCACGCTCTACGTGCTGCTGCCGCTGTCGTTCGTGGTGGCTGTCGTCCTGGTCGCCCTGGGCCTGCCCCAGACCCTGTCGGCCGGCGTCGTCGCTCATACGATTGAGGGCGCGGAGCAGAAGATCTCGCTCTACGCCGTGGCCTCGCAGGAAGCCATCAAGATGCTGGGCATCAACGGTGGCGGCATTTTCAACGCCAACTCCGCCCACCCCTTCGAGAACCCGACGGCCCTGACCAACCTGATCACGGCCGTGTCGCTGAACGTGCTGGGCTGGGCCGCCTTCTTCGCCTTTGGCCGCTCGGTCCTGGCCAAGAAGGACGTTCGGGCCCTGGTGATGGCCGCCTTCGTGCTGCTTTTCGCCAGCGCGGCGACCATCTACGCCTCCGAGACCATGACCGCCCCGGCCCAGAAGGTCGCCGGCGTTGAGACGGCCGTGAACATGGAGGGCAAGGAGGTCCGCTTCGGCGCGCCCGCCACCGCCGCCTGGGCCGCCGCCACGACCGGCGCCTCGAACGGCTCGGTCAACGGCATGCACTCCAGCCTGATGCCGATCGGCGGCGCCATGACGATGTTCCTGATGCACCTGGGCGAGATCCTGCCCGGCGGCATCGGTTCGGGCATCGCGCTGATGGTAGTCATGGCCATCCTGGCCGTGTTCGTCGCCGGCCTGATGGTGGGCCGCACGCCCGAATACCTGGGCAAGAAGATCGAGGCTCGCGAGGTCAAGCTGTCGATCCTGGCGGTCCTGGCGATCCCGATCTGCGTCCTGGGCTTCTCGGCTGTCGCCGCGGTGCTGCCCGAGGCGCTGAAGGGCCTGATGCACGCAGGTCCCCACGGCCTGTCGGAAATCCTCTACGCCTACACCTCGGCCACGGCCAATAACGGCTCGGCCTTCGCCGGCCTGACCGCCAACGCGCCGTGGTGGGACACCACCCTGGCCGTCTCCATGGCGATGGGGCGCTTCCTGCCGATCGTCGCGGTGCTGGCCATCGCCGGCGCCCTGGCCGCCAAGCCCAAGCTGGCGCCCTCGGCCGGCACGCTGCCCACGCACGGCGGCCTTTTCGTCGGCCTCCTGATCGGGGTGATCCTGATCCTGGGCGGCCTGCAGTTCTTCCCCGCTCTGGCCCTGGGTCCGATCGTCGAGCACTTCCAAGCGCTCGCCTTCGTGGCCGGCCACTGATCCCAAGAGATCAATCCCATGACCACTGTAGACATCCAAGCCGGGGAGGGCCGGCGCGCCATCGCCGGCGGCCTCTCCAGCGCCGTCCTGGCCCGCGCGGCCAAGGACAGCTTCATCAAGCTGGATCCGCGCAAGCTGACCGGCAATCCGGTGATCTTCGCCACCTGGATTGTGGCCCTGCTGTCGACCCTTTCGGCGGGCGCGGCCCTGGCCGCGCACCAGTCGGCGGGCTTCGCCATCCAGATCGCCCTGTGGCTCTGGGCCACCGTGCTGTTCGCCAACCTGGCCGAGAGCGTCGCCGAAGGGCGGGGCAAGGCCGCGGCCGACAGTCTGCGCGCCGCTCGGGTCACGACCAAGGCCAAGCTGATCGTCGACCCCAAGACCGGCACATGGATCCCGACCCCAGCCCACAAGCTTGGGGTCGGGGAGATCATCCTGGTCGAGGCTGGCGACGTCATCCCGACCGACGGCGAGATCATCGAGGGCGTGGCCAGCGTCAACGAGGCCGCCATCACCGGTGAGAGCGCACCCGTCATCCGCGAAAGCGGCGGCGACCGCTCGGCCGTCACCGGCGGCACGACCGTGGTCTCTGACTGGCTGAAGGTTCGCGTCACCGCCGCGCCGGGCTCGACCTTCCTTGACCGCATGATCGCCATGGTCGAGGGCGCGGATCGTCGCAAGACGCCGAACGAGATCGCCCTGGCCGTGCTGCTGGCGGGCCTGACCCTGATCTTCCTGATCGCGGTCGTCACCCTGTTGGGCCTGGGCAAGTTCTCGGGCGTCAACCTGGACCCGATTGTGCTGGGCGCGCTGTTCATCACGCTGATCCCTACGACCATCGGCGGGCTGCTCAGCGCCGTCGGCATCGCCGGCATGGACCGCCTGCTGAAGGTCAACGTCCTGGCCACCTCGGGCCGCGCGGTGGAAGCGGCCGGCGACGTCGACACCCTGCTGCTGGACAAGACCGGCACCATCACCTTCGGCAACCGCATGGCCACCGAGGTGATCGCCGCCCCCGGCGTGCGTCCGGACGTCGCCCTGCGCGCCGCCCTGATGGCCTCGATGGCCGACGAGACCCCGGAAGGCCGCTCGATCATCGAGCTGGGCCGCAACCAGGGGTTCGTGGTCGAGGCGCCGGAAGGCGCGACCGCCATCGCCTTCAGCGCCACGACCCGCCAGTCGGGCCTGGATGCGAACGGCAAGTCCTGGCGCAAGGGCGCAGTGGACGCGGTCTATCGCTCGTTGGACCTGGATCCCAAGGCCGTGCCGGCCGAGGTCGCCGCCGCCGTCGACCGGATCGCTCGCTCGGGCGGCACGCCGCTGGCGGTCAGCGAGGACGGCGCCCTGGTCGGCGTCATTCACCTGAAGGACGTCGTGAAGCCCGGCGTGAAGGCCCGCTTCGCCGACCTGCGCCGCATGGGCCTGCGCACCGTGATGATCACCGGCGACAACCCGGTGACCGCCGCGGCCATCGCTTCGGAAGCCGGCGTCGACGACTTCCTCGCCGAGGCCACGCCCGAGGACAAGCTCCGCCTGATGCGCGACGAGCAAGCCAAGGGCCGGCTGGTGGCCATGTGCGGCGACGGGGCCAACGACGCGCCGGCGCTCGCTCAAGCCGATGTCGGCGTGGCCATGCAGACCGGCGCCCAGGCGGCCCGTGAGGCCGGCAACATGGTCGATCTTGACAGCGACCCGACCAAGGTCATCGAGATTGTCGAGGTCGGCAAGCAGATGCTGATCACCCGCGGCGCTCTGACGACGTTCTCGATCGCCAACGACGTGGCCAAGTACTTCGCCATCATCCCGGCGATGTTCGTGGTGGCCCTGCCGGCGCTGGGAGCCCTGAACGTCATGCGCCTGCACAGCCCGCAGAGCGCCATCCTGTCGGCGGTGATCTTCAACGCCCTGATCATCGTGGCGCTGATTCCCCTGGCCCTGAAGGGCGTGAAGTACCGCGCCATCGGCGCCGGCAAGCTCTTGTCGCGCAACTTGACGGTCTACGGCCTGGGCGGCCTGGTCGCCCCGTTCATCGGCATCAAGCTGATCGACCTGATCGTCTCGGCCCTGGGCCTGGCCTGATGCCCCGCATTTCCCTGATTTCGAAAGACCTTACGACCATGACTTCCCGTGTTTTCGCCGTCGCCGCAGCGCTGGCCCTGACGGCCGGCGTCGCCCAGGCGCAGGACGCTCCGAAGCTGAGCTACAATGTCGGCGTCGCTTCGGACTACGTGTTCCGCGGCGTTTCCCAGACCAATGAGAAAGCTCAAGTCTTCGGCGGCGTCGACTTGGCCGCCGGCAAATTCTACGCCGGGACCTGGGCCTCGAACGTCGACTTCGGCGACAAGACCGACGCCGAGATCGACCTCTATGCCGGCTACAAGCCGACCCTTGGCCCGGCCTCGCTGGACTTCGGCGTGATCTACTACGGCTATGCCGGCGCGCCGAAAGGCGCGGACTACGGCAATGTCGAATTCAAGGCCGCCGGTTCGATCCCAGCCGGCAAGGGCGCGATCGGCGCTGCGGTGTTCTACAGCCCCGACAGCTTCGGCGCCGCCGACGAGGCCGTCTACTACGAGCTGAACGGCAGCTATCCGGTGATCGACAAGCTGTCGCTCTCGGGCGCGGTCGGTCACCAGACCTACAAGGGCTCCGGCGACTACACGACCTGGAACGTCGGCGCGGCCTACGCCCTGACCAGCAACCTGACCCTCGACCTGCGCTACCACGACACCGGCGAGCACGCCTTCGGCAAGCTGTACGGCAGCCGTGGCGTCATCTCGCTCAAGGCCGCCTTCTAGAGGAGCCGCCACCATGCTTGCACATCTTCGCCCGGCCCTGGTTTCCATGGGCCTGTTCACGGCCCTCCTGGGCCTGGCCTATCCGCTGGCCGTCACTGGCGTCGCCCAGGCGGCGTTCCCGGCCCAGGCCAACGGCAGCCTGGTCAAGGACGCCAAGGGAACGGTCATCGGCTCGTCCCTGATCGCCCAGGGCTTCAGCAAGCCGGAATACCTGCATCCGCGTCCGTCGGCGGCTGGCAACGGCTACGACGCCAGCGCGTCCAGCGGCTCGAACATGGGTCCGCTGAACGACAAGCTGATCGCGCGCGAAACCGCCGACGCCAAGGCGCTGCGGGCCGAGAATCCCGGCGTGGCCATCCCCGCCGACGCGGTGACCACCTCGGGATCGGGCCTGGATCCGGACGTCTCGCCGGCCAACGCCCGCTTCCAGGCGCCGCGCGTGGCCCGCTCGCGTGGCGTGCCCGTGGGCGAGGTCCAGGCCGTGATTGACGCCCAGACCAAAGCGCCGCTACTGGGCTTCATCGGCCAGCCGACGGTGAACGTCCTGGCCGTCAACCGTGCGCTCGACGCGCGCTTCCCGAAGGACGGCTAGTTGCCAGCGGACGAACCGATCCGTCCAGATCCCGAGGCGCTCCTGGCCGCCGCCAACAAGGCGCGCCGGGGGCGCCTCAAGGTGTTTCTGGGCATGGCCCCGGGCGTGGGCAAGACCTACGAGATGCTGCGCGCCGCCCGCCGCAGGAAGGCGGAAGGCGTCGACGTCCTGATCGGCGTCGTCGAGACCCACGGCCGGCGCGAGACCGAGAGCCTGCTGCGCGGCATGGAGGTTCTGCCGCGCAAGTCGATCGAGCATCGCGGCAACGTCTTGATGGAGTTCGACCTCGACGCGGCCCTGGCGCGCAAGCCCAAGGTGCTGCTGGTCGACGAATACGCCCACTCCAATGCGCCGGGCTCGCGCCATCCCAAGCGCTGGCAGGATGTCGAGGAGCTGCTGGACGCCGGCGTCGATGTCTGGACCACCCTGAACGTCCAGCACCTGGAGAGCCTGGTCGAGGTCATCCTGCGCATCACCGGCGTGCGCCAGCGCGAGACGGTGCCCGACAGCGCCCTGTCGCGCGCCGACTCCATCGAGCTGGTCGACATCACGCCCGAGGAACTGCGTGAGCGGATGGCGGCCGGCAAGGTCTACGTGCCTGAGACCGCGCGACTGGCGGCGGACAACTTCTTCAAGGTCGAGAACCTCACCGCCTTGCGCGAGCTGGCCCTGCGCCGCGCGGCCCAGACCGTCGACGACCAGCTGGTCGCGGCCATGCGCGAGAAGGGCGTCGAGGGCCCCTGGGCGGCCGGTGAGCGGATCCTGGTGCTGGTCAGCGGCGACGCCATGGCCGGCTCGCTGGTCCGGTCGGGTCGGCGGCTGTCGGATATGATGATGGACGCGCCTTGGATCGTCGCCCACGTCGAGCGCACCGATCGGCCGGCGACCGGCGCAGACGGCGCGGCCCGCCTCGGCGAGGCCTATCGCCTGGCCGAGCAGTTGGGTGGCGCGACGGTGGCCCTGACCGGCGGCGACATCGTCGCGACCGTGATGGCCTATGCTCGGCGCAGCAACGTCACCCAGATCGTCATCGGCAAGTCGGTCGAAAGCTGGTGGCGCGAGCGTCTGGGCCGCTCCCTGGCCTCGGCCCTGCTGCGCGAGGCGCGTGGCGTGGCGGTGCACGTGATCACCGAGGCCAGCCACGAGCGCGAGCCAAAGCCCGCCAAGCCGTTCAGATTGGGCGCCTGGCAGGGCTATGCGGTCGGCGCGCTGTTCGTCCTGGCCGCGACGCTGAGCGCCTGGGGCCTTGACGTCGTCTTCGACCACGTCGACCTGGGGATGATCTTCCTGGCCGCCGTGCTGGCCGCCGGGGTGCTGCGCGGCCTGCGGCCGGCGCTGGTCGCCGCGACGGTGGCGTTCTTCATCTACAACTACCTGTTCCTGGAGCCGCGCTACAGCCTGGCGATCGGCGCGCCGACGGACTTCATTACGCTGGTGGTGTTCTGGGCCGTCGCCTTGGCGTCCGGCGGCCTGGCGGGTCGGGTCCGCGATCAGGCGCTGGGC
>JAEXJH010000272.1 GCA_023445955.1 Pseudomonadota bacterium | reverse complement strand
GGCCGCGGCGGTGGCGGTGAGCGGCCGCCAGGGCGCGGGCGCGGCCCCAACCCCCGTGCTGGCGCGCCAGCATGTCGAGACCTTCAAGCGCCGGTTCGCCGGCACGGGGATCGGCGTGGCGCATCTGTCGCGCCTGGTCACCGCCGCCGAGGCCCGGGCGGTCAAGGCGGGTCTGGCGCGGGGCGACATCAGTGTGGTCATCGGCACCCAGGCGCTGGGCGGCAAGGATATCGCCTTCGACGACCTTGGCCTGATGATCATCGACGAGGAGCAGAAGTTCGGCGCGGCGCTGAAATCAACACTGCGGGCCATGGCCCAGGACGGTCACCTGCTCACCCTGACGGCCACGCCGATCCCACGCACGCTGCAGGCGGCGATGATCGGCGTCCAGGACGTCAGCGTGATCGCCAGCCCCCCGGCCCGCCGCCGGCCGATCCGCACCTTCCTGGCGCCGTTCGACGCGGCCAGCCTGCGCATGGCGCTGATGCGCGAGAAGCGTCGTGGCGGCCAGAGCTTCTTGGTCGCGCCGCGCATCGAGGACATCGGCCCGCTCGCCCGGCAGCTGGAGAGCCTTGTTCCGGAGCTTTCGGTGCGTATCGCGCACGGCGATCTGCCGGCCGAGGACGCCGACGCGGTGATGGTGGGCTTCGCCGACGGCGATGGCGATGTCCTGTTGGCCACCAACATCATCGAAAGCGGACTGGATGTGCCGCGCGCCAACACCATGATCGTCTGGCGGCCCGATCGCTTTGGCCTGGCCCAGCTGCACCAACTGCGCGGGCGGGTTGGCCGGGGCCGTGTGCAGGGCGTGGCCTATCTGCTTTCCGACCCGCATGAAGATCTGTCGGAGGCCACGCGTGCGCGCCTGTCGACCCTGGAAGCCTTCGATCGGCTCGGCTCGGGGCTGGCGATCAGCGCCCGCGACCTGGATCTTCGTGGCGGCGGCGACCTCGTCGGCGAGGATCAGGCCGGTCACATGAGGATGATCGGCGCGGGCCTTTATCAGCGTCTCCTGGCCCAGGCGCTGCGGATCGCGCGCGGCGAGGTCGAGGCCGACGACTGGACCCCCGAGCTCGATCTGGGCGCGCCGGGCGCTATCCCGCCAGCCTATGTTCCGGACGCGGTGACCCGGATCAATCTCTACGGTCGGCTGGCGCGGCTGGAGGGTCCTGGCGAGGTCGATGCGTTCGAGGAGGAGCTGGAGGACCGTTTTGGTTCTCTTCCGCCCGAGGTCGCCGCCCTGCTCGACCAGGCCCGGCTACAGCGCCTGGCCAGGAGCGCGGGCGTGCGTCAGGTGCGCGCCGGCCCCAAGGGCGTCTCGTTGGTCCTGCCCAGATCGGCGCTTGCCTCCGCGCGCGCCCGCCTGTCGCGTTGGGGTGACGCGCTCACGGTCGGTGAGGACAAGCTGATTGTCGCCGAGGCCAGGCGCGAGGAGCCCGAGCGCCGGGCGCTCGTGCAGGACCTGCTCTTCGCCCTGACCACCTAGGTCGCGCCGCCTCATCCCGCCGTGCAGGGCTCGGACAGGGATCCGCGCGCCGAGCTGCAAGGAAATAGCCGGCCGCCGATGTTCCCCCACCCGGCGACCGGCGCCAACGGCGTCGCTTAGAAGAGCGCCGCAGCCAGCCGCGTTCGAACGACGTCGCATACCGTCGGTTCCTCAATTGCCTCGTCATCGATAATCGCTTCGGCCATCGGCCTACCCTTCCAATCCGCCAACCCAATAAAGAGGCAAAGTTCTACGCATGTGGCGCTTGGTCAGGCACCGCGAGGTGAGCCAAGCGCGCCCGCGCGACCCACGACGCCGAGGTCCACGGCGGGATCGGTCGCGCCGCCTGCTTTAGAGGGAGCGCGTTCGCCCCGCCGGCAACGCGCCGGCGCACGGACGCGTTGGCTTTGTTCACGCCAGAAGGAGGCCGCGATGACCAAGGAACGCAGCGACGACAACCCCAAATCCCCGCAAGAGGTCGCCAACCGGATCTGGGAGTTGGCCGAGAAGATCGACATCGGCATGTTCACCACCTGGGACGGCGAGCAGCAGCACAGCCGGCCGCTTTCAGCCCGCGTGCGACGCGACGAGCACGCGGTCTATTTCCTCGTCGATGTCGAGGGCGACAAGAACGGCCAGGTCGAGCACTTCCCGAGCGTTTCCTGCGCCTGGGCGGACAACAGCCATTACAAGTACGTGGTCATGTCGGGATCGGCGCGCGTGAGCAACGATCGTCAGAAGATCACCGACCTGTGGAGCGATTTCGACAAGGCCTGGTGGGACGACGCCAGCGATCCGTCGATCCGTCTCGTCACCTTCACGCCCGACAACGGCGAACTCTGGGACAGCCCCGGCAAGGCCGTGGCCTTGGTCAAGATGGTGGTGGCGGCGGTCACTGGCGCGGCCCCGCAGATGGGCGACAACGCCAAGGTCGATCTTTAGTCCATCGCGTCATCCGTCCCCAGACGATTCACCGGAACGGCACGGCGGTCTCAAGCGTAGTTTAGGTGTGCAGCCCTCAGAGCCTCCTTCGAGACCTTTGGGAAGCGCGTTAAGTCTTGCGACATGCAGGAGGCTCGACGATGTTCGCTTACAGGCTCAAGTCAAACCAGGTCTCGCGCTCTGGCGCTCACCCTGTGAAACGACCTGACAGGACATTACGCGCCGACCTGCGCC
>JAEXJH010000271.1 GCA_023445955.1 Pseudomonadota bacterium | reverse complement strand
GACCTGGGCTTCGCGCCTCCGGACTGCGTCGTGGTGCATCCGCTCTTCGCCGGCGACGCCGCCCAGGTTCTGGGCAAGCACGTGGCGCGCATCGTCAGCACCAACACGGTCGCCCATGCGTCAAACGCTATCGACCTGACGCCGGCGGTCGCCGAAGCGGTGCGCGCCCTGCTGTAAGCGGGGATCGACGGGCCCGCGATCACGGCCGCGACGACAGGCCGAGACGTGGCGCGTCAAACCTGGCCGCCAACCCGCGATCGGGCGCGCGGGCCCGACGGCGAACCCTCTTGACCTTGGACCATGGTCCAACCTGCACAAGGCGTCCGCGAAGCGGCGCCGTATTCGCCGCTGCACCCTGGCGTCCGCTCAGTTCGCCTGAGGAGGCCCATGGGGGATAAGCGCTTTGTTCATATCGTCGACGACGAGGAGACGATCCGGAAGTCGGTCGGCTTCATGCTCCGCACCGCGGGCTTCAGCGTCGAGACCTACGCGTCGGGGGCGGCGTTTGTGAGCGTCGCGGCCGAGGCCAAGATTGGCTGCATCGTCCTGGACTTGCACATGCCGGGGCTGGGCGGACTTCAGGTTCAGGCCGCCTTGGCCGATATCGGCGTCGAAATGCCGGTCGTCGTGCTGACCGGCAATGGCGATGTCGCCCTGGCGGTCCAGGCGATGCGGGCCGGGGCCGTCGACTTCCTGGCCAAGCCTGTCGAAAAGGCCATGCTGCTCGAAGCGATCCATCGGGGTTTCGCGCGCATCGACCGGGCCGACGGCCGGGCGGTCGAAGAAGCCCAAGCCCGGGCTCTGGTCGAGACCCTGTCGCCGCGGGAGCAGGATGTCCTTGAGGGTCTCGCCCAGGGCCTCCCGAACAAGACCATCGCCTACGACCTCGAGATCTCCTCGCGCACGGTCGAGGTCTATCGCGCGAGCCTGATGCAGAAGCTCGGCGTCCAGACCCTGGCCGAAACCCTGCGGATCGCCTTCGCGGCCGGGATGGGACGGTCGCCGCGAGCCTAGGCGCTCGGCACGCGGCGGCCGTCTCGGGGATCGCTAGTCTGCGATCAGATGAAACCGCTCGATCAGCTGGGCGATCTCGGTGCCTTGCAGCGTCTTCAGCAACAGTTTGCGCAGGATGGCGGGGCCAGGGATCTCGATGCCCTCGCCATCCCGGAGGGGCCCGATGGCGGCGAGCAGCGTGCGGATGTCATAGGTCGAGTTGAACACTTCGGGCACGCCGCGCTCGACATCGAGCAGCGTGTAAACGGCTTCCATCGCCGTGCGGACCGAATACTCCGTGGTGAAGATGCAGTCGCGCTGCTTGGACTCGGCGAACTGGCCGATGAAGGCGAAATTGACGGCCGCCTCCGGGACCACGTCCGGACGGTCGCCGGCCTGGCGGGGCATGAAAAAGGCGGTGATGTAGGGCATCATCACCGGCACGGTCTTGGCGCCGCTCGCCGCGAGATCCGCAATATCCTCAACCGGGACGCCGAGGTGATAGAGCCACTCCTGGGTGATCTCCTCGCCGGTGCAGGCCTGCATCGGCTTTTTCACATAGTCGCCGGGCCGGTCGACGAACAGGGCGTAGAACCAGGCGACGAGCTGGTCCTTCGGCTGCTTCTTGAAATGGGGCTGCCGGCTGACCGTCCAGCTTAGCAGCCAGCTCGAATCCTTGGCCGTGACGATGCCGGCGGTGACCACCTTGCCGCTGAACGGATCGCGCTTGGCGATCTTGCGGATGTACTGGGGAATACGCGCGTCGAGCGTGGTGATGGTCGCCGAGGCCCATTTGGTCTCCGGAACATGGGCCCCGAACACGTCGGGACGTCCGAAGGCCGGATCCTTGGCCGCGATGCGCCGCCACAGGTCCCAGGCCGGCGCCGGGCCTTCATCCAGCTTGGCCGGGGTGTGATGGTCGCCGCTGTCGGAATTCTCGGTCAGCGATCCGATGGTGATGAACACCAGATCGTCGGGGCCAAGCGCGACGCCGCCCCGGGCGCCCTTCTCGATCCAGTGGATCCGCGTCGCCTGTTTGCGCTCGGCCTCGATGGCGAAGTCGATGTCCGTGACCTGGACGCCATAGCGGAACCGGACTCCCTGATCCTGCAGCCACTTGACCAGCGGCAGGACCATCGACTCGTACTGATTGTAGCGGTTGAATTTGAGGGACGAGAAGTCGGCGAGGTGGCCGACGTGATGGATGAAGCGGTGGAGGTAGAGCTTCATCTCCAGCGCCGAATGCCACTCCTCGAAGGCGAACATGGTTCGCCAGAAGAGCCAGAAATTGCTGTTCAGGAAATCTGGGCCGAAGACCTCGTTGATCCGCTTGTTCTCCATCTCCTCGCGCGTCGCCAGGAAGACGGAAAGGAGCTCTCGCTGGGCCTTGTCGTTCAGCGTCAGCAGCGCCTTGTCGGGCACATCCTGACCGCGGTTCTGTGTGACCCGCTGCAGCGAGAGGTTCGGATCGTCCTTGTTGAGCCGGTAGAATTCGTCGAGGACGCTGGCGTCTTCGACCTCGAGCGAGGGGATCGAGCGATAGAGGTCCCAGAGGCACTCGAAATGCGCCTCCATCTCGCGCCCGCCGCGGATGACGAACCCCTTCTCCGGCACGTCCAGGCCATCAAGCGCGCCGCCGGGAAGGTCCAGCTCCTCAAGAAGCGTGATGCGCTCGCCCGCGACACCCCCGTCCCTGATGAGGAAGGCCGCGCCCGCCAAGCCGGCGAGGCCCGAACCGACGAACCACGCCGTCGTCCTGTCGGCCCGCTCCGGCTTCCGGGGCCGGACGAAGGCTTCATAATTTCCGCTGCTGTAGTACATGCGCGTTCCTATGGTCGGCGGGCGGCTTGAGCGGCGGCGCGTTCAGGCCGGACTCGAGCCGCCAAGGCGAGGAGGCCGGAAGCCGCCAGCGCCAGGGCGAAGAGCGCCCCGACAATCCAGAGGAAGTCGGAGCCCAGGATGATGTTGCTGTAGAGAAAGCGGCCAAAGACGACGACGAGGCCAAGCACGGTCGCGCTGACGAGCCAGCCTTTCCGCCCAGACAGCATGAAGAGTCCGGTCCCCGTCAACATCACGCCATAGCCGGCGATAAAGCCGCCCCAGGTGTGGAAGACGATGGTCAGCCAATCGCGCAATGGCCGTGAAAGGAGCTGCGGGTCCCCGCCGATATAGCGAAGGTCCTCCGGTAGCAGAGGGGGGCGGAAGGCGAGAAAATAGACCGCAAGCAGGATGGTGAGACCGCCGAGGGTGATCAGCACGCCGCTCGCCAGAGCCGACACGGTCCGAGAGACAGGGGCGCCTAACATTGTCCACCGACCTTGAGCTCTGCGATGGTCGGACTATCCGACTGCGCGCCGCCCGGCGAGGTCACTCGTGTCCAGCGCGCCTGATCGATGCTCATATCTTCTGCCGATTGAGCCGGAGCGCGTTGGTGACCACGCTGACCGAGGACAGGGCCATGGCCGCCGCGGCGATGATCGGCGAGAGCAGGATGCCGAACAGCGGATAGAGCGCGCCGGCCGCCACCGGCACGCCGGCGACATTGTAGATGAAGGCGAAGACCAGGTTCTGGCGGATGTTGGACATGGTCGCCTGGCTCAGCCGCCGCGCCTTGACGATGCCGTTGAGGTCGCCCTTGAGGAGCGTGATGCCCGCGCTCTCGATCGCGACATCGGTTCCCGAGCCCATGGCGATGCCGACATCGGCCGCGGCGAGGGCCGGCGCGTCGTTGACGCCGTCGCCGGCCATGGCGACCACACGACCCTCCCGCTTGAGACGCGCGACAACGGCGCTCTTCTGGTCGGGTAGGACCTCGGCTTCCACGTCGTCGATGCCAAGACGCCGGGCGACCGCCTCGGCCGTGGTGCGGTTGTCGCCGGTCAGCATCACCACCCGGATGCCCTCGGCCTTGAGGGCCGCCAAGGCTTCGGGCGTGGTCGGCTTGACGGGATCGGCGATGGCGAACGCGCCGCCGA
Source organism: Pseudomonadota bacterium (assembly GCA_023445955.1). Classification (GTDB taxonomy): domain Bacteria; phylum Pseudomonadota; class Alphaproteobacteria; order Caulobacterales; family Caulobacteraceae; genus Caulobacter. The sequence goes on along the minus strand of JAEXJH010000271.1, from coordinate 10,442 downwards.
CCCGGCCGTCGACGCCGATGAAGATCGCCGTGGCCCCGTCGCGACGAAGCGCGTCGGCCTGCTCCGCCAGCGCCTCGGTCGCGACGCCCTCATCGGCCAGAAACCGGGCGTTGCCGAGCACGATCCGGCGGCCCTCGACGGTCCCTAGCGCGCCACGGCCGGTCGGGGAATCAAAGTCGCTGACGTCGGCGGCCTCGATGCCGCGCGCCTTGGCCGCTTCCACGATGGCGAGCGCCAGCGGGTGTTCGGACGCCCGTTCGACGGAGGCGGCGAGCCGTAGCAGCTCGACCTCGTCGAACCCCGCCGCCGGCACGATCTGCGTGACGGCGGGGCGCCCTTCGGTGAGCGTGCCGGTCTTGTCGACGACCAGGGTGTCGACCTTCTCCATATGCTCGAGCGCTTCGGCGTTCTTGATGAGGACCCCCGCGCCGGCGCCCCGGCCGACGCCGACCATGATCGACATCGGCGTGGCCAGGCCAAGCGCGCAGGGACAGGCGATGATCAGGACGGCGACGGCGGCCACGAGCCCGTAGGCGAAGCGCGGCTCGGGCCCCCAGACGCCCCAGGCGATGAAGGCGACGACGGCGACGCCGATGACGACCGGGACGAACCAACCGGAGACCTGGTCGGCCATGCGCTGGATCGGCGCGCGCGAGCGTTGGGCCTCGGCGACCATCTGGACGATGCGGGCGAGCATGGTGTCGCGGCCGACCTTGTCGGCGACGATGACCAGGGCGCCGGTCTGGTTGAGCGTGCCGCCGATCACCTTGTCGTCCTTGGCCTTGGTGACCGGCATGGACTCGCCGGTGACCAAGGACTCGTCGAGCGAGGAGCGGCCGTCCTCGACCACCCCGTCGACCGGCACCTTCTCACCGGGACGCACGCGCAAGCGGTCGCCGACCGTCACCAGATCGAGGCTGACTTCCGCCTCGGACCCATCCGCTTCGATGCGGCGCGCGGTCTTGGGCGCCAGATTGAGCAGCGCCTTGATCGCGCCCGAGGTGCGCTCGCGCGCGCGCAGTTCAAGCACCTGGCCCAGCAGCACCAGCACGGTGATCACCGCCGCCGCCTCGAAATAGACCGCGACCACGCCGTCGGCGCTCCGGAACGCCGGCGGGAAGACCTGGGGCGCGAGCGTGGCGACGACGCTGTAGAGCCAGGCGACGCCCGTTCCCATGGCGATCAGCGTGAACATATTGAGGTTGCGCGTCTTCAGCGAGGCCCAGCCGCGCTCGAAGAACGGCCAGCCGGCCCAGAGGACCACCGGCGTGGCCAGGGCGAACTGAATCCATATCGAAACCGCCATGGGAACGATGTGGTGCAGCGCGGGGAAGAGATGCCCGCCCATCTCGAGGATCAGCACGGGGATGCTCAGCGCCAGACCGACCCAGAAGCGGCGGGTCATGCTCGCGAGCTCGGGACTGGGCCCTGCGTCCGCCGTGACAGTCGCCGGCTCGAGCGTCATGCCGCAGATCGGACAGGCGCCGGGATGGTCCTGCCGGATTTCCGGGTGCATCGGACAGGTCCAGATCGTGCCCTCGGGCGCCGCCACCGGCTGGCTGGGCGGGCCGAGGTAGCGGCCCCAATCGGCGATGAACTTGGCGCGGCAGCCCGCGCTGCAGAAGTGGTACGGCTTGCCACCATGCTCGGCATGGTGCGCCGTCTTCGCAGGATCCACTGTCATGCCGCAGACCGGATCCTTGACGCTGGGCGCCTGGGCGCCTGGGCGCCCCGTGGCCTCGGTCTCGTTCATCCGTGTTCTCCTTTCGCCGACTGCCCTTGTAGGGTCTGACATCATGTCAGGGTCAATACGTAGTCTCCTCAGGCGGCGCCCCCGGGAGGGCGAAGGAAGCGGACGAGGCCTGGAAGGCGGTAGGCGGGCCGTGAAGCCTAGACGGACTCTCACGAGAACGCGGCGGCCGAACTTTCCGTTGAAATCTTGAGGGGTTCCGCTTGTGCGCGCGTAAGCTCTATAGGAATTGCGGAGCCAAGCAGAGACCCTGACCTTATGGATGCACTGTCGGACCCGCGCTTACGGGCGTCGGTTATTGGGGCGCGGCGTTGTCGGCCGGCCTATTGGTACGCGCCCAGACGGCGTCGCCTAGCCGGGGGCCGAGGCGCATCGCTTCACCTCAGCGCTGCCTATCTGGTCTGTGCCAGCGCATGAGCGAGCAGGATCAAAGTTCAGAGGCGGTCGCGGCCGTGGTCGAACGGCTTGCGCTGCTTTTTTTGCGTCAGACCGGCGGCTATGTCCTGACACTGCTCGACGCCTCGGGACGAGTTCTAAGCTACAATGTTGAGGGCGAGCGGATCGAGTGCTGGCCAGCCGATCGTGTCGTCGGCCAGCCGCATGATCTCTTCTATCCGCCCGATGAGATCACCGCGGGTCGTCCTCGCGCCGACCTCGGCGCCGCCCTGCGCGACGGTGTCCTGGAACGCGAAGCCTGGCGGGTCTGCGAAAACGGCTCCGAATACCTCGCTCGCCTGACCGTCACGCCGCTGTTCGACGAGACCGCGCATCGCGGCTTCGCCTGCATCACTCGCGACATCACCGACGAGGCCGCGGTGCGCGCCTCGATCGAGACACGCGAGCAGCACTTGCAATCGATCCTGGCGACGGTGCCGGACGCGATGATCATCATCGACGAGGCCGGCGCCATCACCTCTTTCAGCGCGGCGGCCGAGCGCCTGTTCGGCTATCGCGAGGCCGAGCTGATCGGGAGCAATGTCGCGTGCCTGATGCCGGAGCCGGACCGTGGCCGGCACGACGAATACATCGCCCACTACCTGCAGACCCGCGAGCGCCGGATCATCGGCGTCGGCCGCGTCGTGGTGGGCCTACGCCGCGACGGGTCGACTTTCCCGATGGAGCTCTCGGTCGGCGAGGCCGGCGAGGACGGCCAGCGGCTGTTCACCGGCTTCATCCGCGATCTCACCGCCAAGGAACAGGACGAGCTGAAGCTGAAGGAGCTCCAGGCCGAACTGGTCCATGTCTCCCGCCTGAGCGCCATGGGCACCATGGCCTCGACCCTGGCGCATGAACTCAACCAGCCCCTCGCGGCGGTCTCGCTCTATCTGGAGACCATCCGCGACATGCTGGAGGCCGAACCCGGCGAGCCCTTCGCCACCTTGCGCTCGGTGATGGACGAGGCTGCGCAGGAGACCCTGCGCGCCGGCCATATCGTGCGCCGGCTGCGCGACTTCGTGGCGCGCGGCGAGGTCGAGAAAAGCCTGCACGACCTGGCGCATGTGGTCGGTGACGCCAGCCAGCTGGCGCTCGTCGGCGCGCGCGAGCGGGGGGTGCGCAGCTTCTTCGACTTCGATCCCGCGGCCAGGCCCGTCCTCGTCGATCGGGTGCAGATCCAACAGGTCCTGGTCAACCTGATGCGCAACGCCATCGAGGCGATGGCGGACTCGCCGGTCCGCGACCTCAGGATCACGACGAGCCTGCGTGACGACGGCCTGATCGAGGTCACCGTCGAGGATAGCGGGCCGGGCATCGCCGAGGACATCGGCGAGCAGCTGTTCACGGCGTTCGTCTCGACCAAGGCCGACGGCATGGGTCTGGGGCTTTCGATCTGCCGGACCATCATCGAAGCGCACGGCGGGCGGATCTGGGTCGAGGCGCCTGAGCGTGGCGGCGCCCGGTTCCATTTCACCTTGATCCACGCGGGGGCGGAGGAGGACTATGGGGGATAAGCGGGTCATTCACCTCGTCGACGACGAAGAGGCGATCCGGCGCGCGGCCGGGTTCGCCTTGAAGACGGCGGGCTTTGGCGTGGAGACCTACGCTTCGGGCGTGGAGTTCCTGAGGGCGGCCCGGTCGACGACCCAGGGCTGCGTCATTCTCGACGTGCGCATGCCGGCGATGGACGGCCTGGAGGTGCAGACCGCCATGGCCGAGCGCGGCATCCAGATGCCGGTCATCGTGCTGACGGGTCATGGCGACGTGTCGGTCGCGGTGCAGGCGATGAAGGCCGGCGCCGTGGATTTCCTCGAAAAGCCCTTCGAGAAGGCCGCCCTGCTGCAGGCGGTGACGCGGGCGTTTGCGCGTATCGACGATGCGGACATCCATGCGATCGAGGCGTCCGACGCGCAGGTGCGCATCGCCGGCCTCACCCCTCGTGAGCGCGAGGTGCTGGAGGGCCTGGCCCAGGGCCATCCCAACAAGACCATCGCCTATGACCTTGGATGCTCGTCACGCACCGTGGAGGTGCATCGCGCCAGCCTGATGACCAAGCTGGACGTGCGCAACCTGTCCGAGGCGCTTAGGATCGCCTTCGCCGCCGGGATGGGCCGCAAACCCAAGTGACTGCGACGTTTACGTAGCGACCCGGAGGCGGCGGACATGCGACGGTTACCGGGCTTTCAACCGGATGCCTTGATCGCGCGATGTTATCGGTCAGTTCCTCGCCGCGCGATCGCCGCTATACGGTCCTCGTCTCCGACGACGATCCCGGCGTGCGACGCGGCCTCCTCCTCATGCTTCGAGCCCGCGGCTACACGGTGAGCGGCTACACCACGGGGAGCGCCCTTCTGGCCGACCCGCGCGCCAGGGAAGCCGATTGCGTGATCCTCGACTACCGGATGCCCGACATCGACGGCCTGACGCTCCTGGATCATCTCCGGCGCCAGGGCTGGCGCGGCGGCGCCATCCTGATCTCCGGCTTCTACGACGAGGATCTCGAGCAACGCGCGCGCGCGGCCGGCTTCGATCAGGTGATCCCCAAGCCGGTGATCGGCCGGGCGGTGCTCGAAGCCGTGCGTCGGCACTCGGGGATGGCGCGCGACGCGCATTGACCCGACGCCAGCCCATGGCGCTGACCGTTGGAGGTCAGTAGCGGGCGAAAACCCGCGCGCCGGCTGGCCCGAAAGCCACGACATCGTAGTGTTGCCGCGCCCCGCTCGGCGCCGCCATGCCCTCCGAGCCGATCGGCATGCCGCCGACGGCGAGCCCCTTCACGCCGGCCGGCCGGGCGGCCAGGAGATGCTTCACCTCGGCGACCGGCACGTGACCTTCGACAACGAAACCGTCGACGATCGCGGTGTGGCAGGAGGAAAGCGCCGGTGGCAGGCCGGATTGGCGCTGCAGGCGCACGCGGGCGACCTGATCCCTGACGATGACCTTTCTGTCCAGTTTCGCACGGACAGCCTGGGCCCAGGCCTCGCAGCAACCGCATCCAGGGTCACGATAGAGCAGGATGTCGCCAGCCGCCAGCGCGGCGCTTGGCAAGGCGAGCAACAGCAGAACGGCGGCGAGGCGGATTTTCATGGGCGGACTCCTTGGCGTGAAGCTGGGCGCGTGGCAGACGCGGCTCTCGGACGTGGCGGCGCTGTCATGCCCTTTCCCCGGCCGGATGGACCGGTGTTGCCGTCCGGCGCCATATCGCTGGCAGAAGCGCGAGCAGACCGATCGACAGCCAGCCGATCGCTTCGACGACGGCCGCTTGCCGCGTGGGCGACACGACGGCGAGCGACATGGGCGCCAGCGCCTGGCCGAGGCTCGCGGCCGTATGCTGCAGCCCAAGCATGATCCCGGAGGGTCGCATAGGGCCGCTGATCCAGAAGCTCGTGACCAGCCGAAGGCTGGCTGAGCTCCAGCCGGCGACGGCGATGAGGCCGGCGATTTCGACCACGGTCGTTCCAAACCGAAAGAGGAACAGCGACAGGGCCAGAAGCGCGAGCGTGAGACAGGCCAAGCGTCGAGGCGCGGTCACCAGCCAGGTGACGCGAGTGTGGAAAAGCTGAGCCGCCAACATCGCCAGCCCGCAGAGACTGAGCATCCCGGCGATCGCCTCGCGGCTGAGCGCGCCCTCGGGGCGGGTCACGAGCAAGCTGACATGCATGGCGGCGAGTCCGCCGCCGCCGACGATGGTGACAAGCAGGAGAACAAGGGTGACGACGCGCGACGGGGCTTGCAGGCGACGCCCCTCGGGACGGGCGGCGCAGCGGGCCGGCAGACGCACGGCGCCGGTCGTCAGCGCCAGCGCCAGCGCGGCGATGACGAGCGCGAGCACCAGCAGCGGCGAGCGGGGGAAGAGCGACGCGGACGCTTCGGCGAGCAGAGGGCCGAACAGGTCGCCAAGAAACATGAAGGCCGTCAGCCAGGTGAAACGCCTCGCCTGCTCACCCCGGCCGCCAGGTGCGAAGTTCGTCGACAGCAGCGCCAGCGGGATGATGGCGGCCGCGGACAGCCCGGCCAGCAGGCGGAGTCCATACAGAACGGGGAGCGGGACCGCCCCGACCGGCGCGGTCGCCAGCGCGAGCACGACGAGGGCCGTGCGCAGAATGATCCGGTAGTCGATGCGATCGGCGAGCCATCCCCAGAGCGGCGCGAAGACGAGCGCCGCCAGTGGGTGGGCCGCCGTCAAGCTCGCCACATGGACATCGTGAGCGCGCAGCGCCAAGTCGGCCTGGCCTCCATCGACGAGGGTCGGGAGAAAGGCGAGTATGGCGGTCTGACCCGCCGACGCCGCCGCGACCGCAAGGAGCAACAGGATCGACGCAGCCGTCTGGCTCTGGCCAGGGCTATCCTCCACCGCAGAACACGTCAGGTCGTCTTCCGGTCGCCAAAGCGCCGCGCAGCGCCTCACCACCATGACCGTAAGCCGACAACCACCCGATGCTCGGCCGGGCGCTCGCGATCGGCACGTCGGAAGTCGGCGGTGTCGCCCAGCGCCCGCTCCCAGACGAACCCGACATAGGGCGCGAATTTTCGCGAGACCTCGTAACGCAGCCGAGCGCTCAGCTCGACGTTGCTGAAGCCGCCGCCGAGCTCACGGTCGGTCGAGCGCTTGGAATAGAGGTTGGTTTCGACCTGCGGGGTCAGGATGAGGCGATTGGTGAAGCGGACCTCGTAGGCGCCCTTAGCGCGGGCGGCGAGGCGGCCGTCGTCGCCGACGTAGCCGGTCAGCTGGACATCGAACCAGTAGGGCGCCAGGCCCTCGACGCCGGCGGCGAGCCAAGTGGTCGCCCCCTTGCCGAGATCCTGGCGAACGCCCAGCAACGTGCCCCAGAACGGGTTCTTGCTGCGCCACCACAGCGCCTCGACGCTGCTTTCCGGATCGAGGCGATCCTTGGAGTTCTTGAGGCCCTGGCTGCGCAGCCAGAGCTTGCTGTCGTCCTGGCCCTGGGTGACGAGGACGGTCCAGCCGACGCCCTGCCCCTCGTTGCCGCTGGCGAACTCCAGTTCGTCGACGAGAACCTTGGGGATCGACAGCTTGTCGGCCATCTCGTAGCCCGGCAGCGTCGAATTGCGATAGCCGTCCGCATAGTCGTCGGAGTTGCGGGCGTCCGGCGGAGTCTTGCCGCCCTGCATCCGTCCCATGTCCATGGTCATGCCGCTGGCGGGCGTCCCCGCGCCGGACATATCGATGCCGGACATATCCATGCCCGCGTGATCCGCAGGCGCAGCGGGGGAGGCCGTTGGAGCCGGGCTCGGCGGCGGTGGCGCGGCGTGCTGATGGGGGGAGTCCTGGGCGATGGCAGGCGCGGCCACGGCCGAAACGCTCAGAGCCAAGGCGAGCAGAGACGCCCGCGAGAGGGCCAGACGGGTCATGCGACTACCACCTCCCGGAACATGCCGGCCGCCATGTGGTAGAGCAGATGACAGTGGAAGGCCCATCGCCCCATGGCGTCGGCGGTGACGCGAAAGCTGATCCGCTGGGCAGGCTGGACCACCACGGTATGCTTGCGGACCTGGAACGCGCCGTCCGGGCCTTCGACATCGCTCCACATGCCGTGGAGGTGCATCGGGTGGGCCATCATCGTGTCGTTGACGAGAACGATGCGCAGCCGCGCGTTGGGCTTGAAGTGGAGCGGACGGGAATCGTTCAGCTTGATCCCGTCCAGCGTCCAGATGAAGCGCTCCATGTTGCCGGTGAGGTGCAACTCGATCTCTCGCTCCGGCTCGCGAGGATCCGGATCGCCGCCGGGCGTGCGAAGATCCGCCAGGGTCAGCACCCGCCAGGACCGCCCGCGCAGGCCCGCTCCGGGATCGTCGAGATTGGTGCGCGGATAGTCGACGCGCATGTCGGTGTTGGCGCCGTACTCGGTGCGCGCGTGACGCGCCTTCGGGGGCGTGTCCGCCATGCCGTGGCCGACGTGTTCGCCGCCCATGGCGGCCATGGCGCCCATCATGTCGACCGGATCGAGCCAGGTCCGCGCATCGAGCGCCGGCGTCGGCGCCGTCATGCCGGGCGCTGGGGCGATGACGCCGCGGGCGAAACCCGTCCGGTCGATCGATTGGGCGAAGATCGTTCGGGCGCCCTCGGGCATGGTGAACTCGACATCGTAGGTTTCGCCCGGCCCGATCCGGAACTCCTCGACCGTCACCGGCTCCACCGGCTGGCCGTCGGTCGAGACGACGGTCAGCGGGACCCCAGGAAGGCGCACGTCGAAGAAGGTCGCCGTCCCCGCCCCCACGAACCGGAGGCGAACCCGCTCGCCGGGGGCGGCGATCGCCGTCCAGTTCCCGGCCGGCGGCGTTCCGTTCATCAGGTAGGTGTAGGTGGCGGCGGAGATGTCGCTGTAGTCGGTCGGGTTCATCCGCGACCGGTTCCACATCCGCCGCCGCGCGAGGGCCTCGCCGAACCCCAGCTTGCCCACATCCTTGAGGAAGTCGCCGGCGGTCGGCTGCGCGAAATTGTAGTAGCTGCTCAGCTTCTTGAGGTTCGTGAAGATCTGCAGCGGCGGCTCGTCCGACCAGTCGCTCAGCAGGATGGCGTAGTCCCGATCGGGCGCAGGTCCGGTCGGCGCGCGCGGCTCGACGATGATCGCGCCATAAAGCCCGGTTTGCTCGGCCAAGGTGTGCGCGTGATACCAGTAGGTGCCCGCCTGACGCAGCTCGAAGCGATAGGTGAAGGTCTCGCCGGGCGCGATCCCGGGGAAGCTGATACCTGGCACGCCGTCCATCTCGGCGGGCAGGATGACCCCGTGCCAGTGGATGCTGGACATCTCCTTGAGGCGGTTGCGGACGCGCAGGGTGACGGTGTCGCCCTCGCGCAATCGCAGCACGGGGGCGGGCACGGCGCCGTTCACCGCCGTGGCGATCCGACGCTTGCCGGTGAAGTTGACCGGCAGTTCGGCGATCTCGAGATCGAATTCGGTCCCGCGCAATTCGGCGGTCGCAGCGGCGGCGGGGCCCGCCAGCAGAGCCGGCGAAACCCCGGCCACCGCCCCGCTGACCGCCAGGCCCTGGACGAAGCGGCGCCGTGTGGCCGGCAAGGTAGGACTGTCGAACATGGTTTGCTCGCGGTTCGTCGCGGGGGATTAGGCGAGGTCGAGGACGATGCGGCCCTCGATGTCGCCGTGGTGCATGCGCGCGAAGACGTCGTTGATCTTCTCGAGCGGTTCGGTGTGGACCGTCGCGTGAACCTTGCCCTCGCCGGCAAAGGCCAGCGCCTCCATCAGGTCGAGCCGGGTGCCGACGATCGAGCCGCGGACGGTGACGCCGTTGAGCACGGTGTCGAAAATCGACAGCGGAAAATCGCCGGGCGGCAGGCCATTGAGGGCCACCGTGCCGCCGCGCCGGACCATGCCGAGCGCCTGCTGGAAGGCCTTAGGCGAGACGGCGGTGACGAGGACGCCCTGCGCGCCGCCGATCGCCGCCTTGATCGCGGCGGCGGGGTCCTGCTCGCGGGCGTTGACGGTCACGGCTGCGCCAAGGCGTGTCGCCAGATCGAGCTTGCGGTCGTCGATGTCGACTGCCGCCACGTTCAGCCCCATCGCCTTGGCGTACTGCACGGCCATGTGACCCAGGCCGCCGATGCCGGAGACCACGACCCACTCGCCCGGCTTGGCCTCGGTGGCCTTCAATCCCTTGTAGACGGTGACGCCCGCGCACAGGATCGGCGCGATGTCGATGAAGCCGACATTGTCCGGCAGGTGGCCGACATAGTTGGGGTCGGCGAGGACGTATTCGGCGAAGCTGCCGTTCACCGAATAGCCGGTGTTCTGCTGGCTCTCGCACAGGGTCTCCCAGCCCCCCAGGCAATGCACGCAGTGGCCGCACGCGGTGTAGAGCCAAGGCACGCCGACCCGGTCGCCCTCCTTGACGTGGGTGACGCCCGACCCGACCGCGGCGACGTGGCCAACGCCCTCATGGCCCGGAATGAAGGGTGGGTTCGGCTTCACCGGCCAGTCGCCTTCGGCCGCGTGCAGGTCGGTATGACAGACGCCGGTGGCGGCGATCTTCACCAGGATCTGGCCGGGACCGACCGTGGGGATCGGCGCTTCCTCGATGACCAGCGGCGCTCCGAATTGGCGCACGACGGCCGCCTTCATGGTCTTGGCCATGGCTGTTGCTCCTTTGCGAGGGATCAAAAGAGGCCAAGGCCATGCTCGTCATAGGAGACGAGCAGGTTCTTGGTCTGCTGGTAGTGATCAAGCATCGCCTTGTGGGTCTCGCGCCCGAACCCCGAGGCCTTGTAGCCGCCGAAGGC
>JAEXJH010000270.1 GCA_023445955.1 Pseudomonadota bacterium | reverse complement strand
CCATAAATAGACCTGCTGGCCGCCCCCCGCCGGCCCCGGCCCGGCGTCGCCGCCCGGCCGCGTCGAGGCCAGCGGGATCGGCGGCGGCAGGACGTAGTTCTGGGTGTTCAGCGGCGCTTGCGAGGCGACGACCACCGGCTTGGGCTTCGGCACGACCTTGGCCGCCGGGGCGGCGAGGGCCGGACCGGTAATGGCGAAGATCAGCAGGGCGAGCAGGGCGCGGCGCATGGTCGGCACCCTAGAGCGGCATGGTAAAAACCCGATTAACCATAAAGGAGGGTCAGGCCTTGAGCATCTCCCGCCCGGCCCAGACGCTGTGTGTGCCGCTGCTGAGCTTGTGCGGCAGGGCCACCCGGCAGACGATCTCGAAGCGCTTGGCGTCGATGATCGCGCACTCCGAGGTTCCCTTGTTCTCGTCGATCAGGAAGCTGATCAGATAGCCGTCGTCCTCGTCGACCGCGCCGATCTTGGGCGCGAACGGGGCCTCGCTGGCGTAGCGGCCTTCGGGCAGTTCGATCGACCAGCTCTCGCCCGTCTCCAGGTCGTGCTTCACGAAGCCGTTGAACAGGAACCAGCCCGGCTTGCTCGTTGTCGAATAGGCGTAGCGGTACGGCTTGCCGGCGTATTTCTGGTTGAACATGCCGAACTCCAGCACCCGGTCGTCCAGGTGCTTCTCGGTCGTCTCGCCGGTCTTCAGGTTGAAGCGCCAGCGGTGCAGCTTGGAGCGGAAGCTGTGCTCGTCCAGATAGGCCATCAGGTGGATGTGGCCGTCCGGCGCGGTCTCCAGCGGGCGCGGGATCGGATTTTCCTGAAAGTAGCCGTCCAGCACCACCTCGTCGCCGTCCTCATACGCATTGAGCCAGTGCAGGACGTAGGTCGGCTCGGCCTCGAACCAGCGGGGCTCGCCGCCCTCGCGCGGCACCAAAGCAAAGCGCGACGGCAGGCCCTTGTGCTGGCGCACGGCGTGGATGCCCTTGGCCATCAGGTCCTGGTCCCAGAACACCGGCAGGTCGTTGAGGATCGCGTATTTCGACGAGAAGGCCATGTCGTGCGGCAGGCGCGGGCCGGGCAGGGGCACACCTTGATAGACGCTGCGCTTGCCGGCGGAATCGACCACGCCGTAGTGCATGTAGGGCCAGGTCTTGGAGTAGTTGAAGAACATCAGCTCGCCCGTGGCCTCGTCGACCTTGGGGTGGGCCGAGACGCCCTCCAGCGGCGCCCAGGCCGCGACGCCCAGGTTCTCCAGCGTCAGGGGATCCAACCGATAGGCCTCGCCGCACTGGTAGAAGGTGGCGATGGCCTCGCCGTTGTGGACGACGATGTCGGTGCTGGCGGTGTCCTTCAGGCCGCCGTGGGCGCCGAAGCCGGGCAGCTTGGAGGTCCCTGGGCCGTCCATTAGCCCGCCCCACAGGCCCTCGCCGGCTTCCTGCTCCGCCTCGAAACACCGTGTACGGATGAAGCGGTTGCGGTAGGTCGCTTCCCCGCCCTTGAACTCGATCGCGTGGACCATGCCGTCGCCGTCGAACGGGTGGTAGCGGCCGACCGGATCGTGCACCGGGTTCTCGGTGTTGCGCAGATAGACCCCGTCGAGGTCGGCGGGAACGGCGCCTTCCAGCACCTCCAGGTCCCACGCGTTGACCTCCTCGTGCAGCGGCGTCCAGGCGCCGGTCATGTACGGGTGGTTGGTCGGCGACAGCGAGGTGCGCACCTTGGGCAGGCGATCGACTTTCATGGGCTTCCTCCGCTTTGGGAGTGACCCTAGATCTGGTCAGTCCTGTTGTGCAAGTTTCCCTTTGGGGCCTCTCAGAAGGATCGGCAGGCAGATCAGGCCCAACACCGCGCCGACCGTCCAGACGAAGCCCGGGAAGACGCCACGGCTGGCGAAATAAACCTGGGCGATGACGACCGGACCGATGACCGAGGCCGGACTCGCCAGGCTGGCCATCACGCCCTGCAGCCGGCCCTGCTGGTCCTCGCCGACCTGGGCCGACAGCAGCGAGGCGATGGCCGCATGGCCGATGCCGCCCAGGCAGAAGAACGGCAACAGCGCGAACGCTATCCAGCCCTTGGTCGCCAGGGCGATGGCGACATAGGCGAAGGCGTCGCAGACGATGGCGATGGCCAGAGTCCTGCGCTCGCCGAACCGCTCGGCGACCGGGCCGGCCACGAAGGCCTGGGACAGTGCGGTGAACACGCCGAAGCCGGCCAGCGAGAAGCCGACGGTCCACGGGTCCCAGTGGAACTTGTCCTCGCCATACAGCACCCAGATCGTGCCGCCGACCTCGCCGACAACGGCCAGGATGACGAACGCGGCCATCAGCGGCAGAAGCGCCGGGAAGGCGGTGGCCCAGCGCAGCGAGGCGAACGGGTTGAAAGCCGCGCGGTCGAACGGCTTGTGGCGGGTCTCGGCCAGGGTCTTGTGCGACTCCGGCAGCACGAAGACCGCCATCAGGAAGTTGACGCCGTTCAGCGCCGCCGCCGCCAGGAACGGCGCGCGGGTCCAGGCCTCGCCCAGGAAGCCGCCCAGCACCGGCCCCAGGATGAAGCCGACCCCGAACATGGCGCTGAACAGGCCAAAGCGGCGGGTGCGCTGCGCCTCGGGGGTGATATCGGCGATATAGGCCTGGGCGACGGCCATGTTGGCCCCGGTGATCCCGGCGATGGCGCGGCCGACGAACAGCCAGGCTAGTGACGGCGCCAGGGCCATGAACACATAGTCGATCGCCGCGCCAGCCAGCGAGACCAGCAGCACCGGCCGGCGGCCGAACTTGTCGCTGATCGCGCCCAGCACCGGCGCGCACAGGAACTGCATCAGAGCGTAGAGGCCCAGGAACGCCCCGAACCGCCAGCCGAGGTCCCCGGTATGCCCGACCTCGCGCAGCAGGCGCGGGATGATCGGCATGACCAGGCCGATGCCGACGGCGTCCAGCGCCACCGTGGCCAGGATCAGCCCGAAGGCCGCTTTCGAGCGTTCAAACTTTATCATCGATAAATTCCTTTATCGGCGATAAAGTCCGGATTGGCCGCCGGGTCAAGATGATTCAGATGGGAGCTCCATGAAGGTCGATCGCCAGCGCATCCTCGACACAGCGCTGGAGGTGCTGAACGAGGTCGGGATCGACGCCCTGTCGACGCGCGCGATCGCCCAGCGCTTGGGCGTGCAGCAGCCGGCCCTCTACTGGCACTTCAAGAACAAGCGCGCCCTGCTGGACGCCATCAACGGCGAGATCCTGGCCCGGGCGCATGAGGCGCGTGTGCCGAGAGACGGCGAGACCTGGCAGGACTTCCTGCGCCGCAACGGCCGTAGCTTCCGCGCGGCGCTGCTCAGCTATCGCGACGGCGCGCGGGTCCATGCCGGCACCGAGGCCGATCCGGGCGACCTGGCCCACGTCGAGACCCAGGCGGCCTTCCTGCTCGCGGGCCCCCTCCCC
>JAEXJH010000269.1 GCA_023445955.1 Pseudomonadota bacterium | reverse complement strand
CCGGTCGAGGCGCGGCAGAACCCGACCGAGATTCCCGCTCCCGCCCAGGTCTCGAACATCGCGCCCGACGATTTCCTCGGCATGGTGGCACGGGCCAAGGACTACATCGCCGCCGGCGACATCTTCCAGGTCGTGGCCAGCCACCGCTTCCGCAGCCCCTTCGACCTGCCGCCGTTCGCGCTATACCGCTCGCTGCGCCGAACCAATCCGTCGCCGTTCCTGTTCTTCCTGAACCTCGACGGCTTCCACCTCGTGGGCTCCAGCCCCGAGATCCTGGTCCGCCTGCGCGACAACAAGATCACCATCCGGCCGATCGCCGGCACCCGTCCGCGCGGCGCCACGCCCGAGCAGGACGCGGCGCTGGAAGCCGAGCTGCTGGCCGATCCCAAGGAACGCGCCGAGCACCTGATGCTGCTGGACCTAGGCCGCAATGACGTGGGTCGTGTGGCCATGCTCAACCATCAAGGCCGCAACGCCCCGGCTGAGCGTCCGAAGGGGCCGAACGTCCGCGTGACCGAGAGCTTCAAGATCGAGCGCTACAGCCATGTGATGCACATCGTCTCGAACGTCGAGGGCACTGCGCCCGACGGCGTCGATCCGGTCGACGTGCTGATGGCCGCCCTGCCCGCCGGCACGCTGTCGGGCGCGCCCAAGGTGCGGGCCATGGAGATCATCGACGAGCTGGAAGTCGAGAAACGCGGCATCGGCTATGCCGGCGCGGTCGGCTATTTCGGCGCCGACGGCTCGGTCGACACCTGCATCGTGCTGCGCACGGCGCTGGTCAAGGACGGCATGATGTACGTGCAGGCCGGCGGCGGCGTTGTCGCCGACAGCGATCCGGACGCCGAGTACGACGAGACCCTGCACAAGTCCCGCGCCCTCAAGCGCGCGGCCGAAGAGGCCTGGCGATTCAGCTGAGCCTTAGGGCTGTTTTATTCCGCTAAGGACCGCCGAGCCGGTCGTCCGGGAGGTGCTGAGTGACCGCAGGCGGCGCCAGCACCATCACCGTGGCGAAGGCCAGCGCGCATAGTGCGGCGAAAGCCGCAGCGGCCAGAACCGGCCCCATCTTCTGGACACGGTTCTTCTGCCGCAACAGCGCGCGGACATAGGCGACGGCGACAGGGTCCAGGGCGGAATCACTCGGGTCCATGCGCCTATGATGCCCATGCGCGTGACCGCTGTAACCGTAACTGAAGGCCGCGCGCGAAAATGCCGCTACACATCAGGCTCGCGCAGGCTAGAACCGACCTTCGAAAGGCGGCGTCATGATCCTCGTCATCGATAACTACGACAGCTTCACCTACAACCTCGTCCACTATCTGAACGAGCTGGGGGCCGAGACCGTCGTCTACCGCAACGACGCGCTGACCGTGTCGGAGGCCCTGGGCCTGCAGCCGGCCGCCGTCCTGCTGTCGCCGGGCCCCAAGGCCCCGGACCAGGCCGGTATCTGCCTACCGCTGCTGACCAGCGCCCCCGCCGACCTGCCGATCCTGGGCGTGTGCCTGGGTCACCAGGCGATCGGCCAAGCCTATGGCGGCGAGGTGATCCGCGCCAAGGCCGTCATGCACGGCAAGGTCAGCAAGGTCCGCCACGACGACAAGGGCATCTTCAAGGGCCTGCCCAACCCGTTCACCGCCACGCGCTATCACTCGCTGGCCGTCCGCCGCGAGGACCTGCCCGCCGAGCTGGAGGTCACCGCCTGGACCGACGACGGCGAGATCATGGGCGTGCAGCACCGGACGCGTCCGGTGTTCGGCGTCCAGTTCCACCCGGAATCGATCGCCACCGAAGGCGGCCATCAGATGCTGGCCAACTTCATGGACCTGGCCGGCGTCAAGCGCGACGCGCAGATCTGGGTCTAGGCG
Organism: Pseudomonadota bacterium; assembly: GCA_023445955.1. Lineage (GTDB taxonomy): Bacteria > Pseudomonadota > Alphaproteobacteria > Caulobacterales > Caulobacteraceae > Caulobacter. Next base: position 3,694 of record JAEXJH010000269.1, on the reverse strand, counting down.
CGATCATGTCCGACGCTTTCAAGCCGCTGCTGGCCAAGCTGGCCGACGGCCAGACCCTGGGCGACGACGACGCCGAGGTGTTCTTCGCCGCCTGCCTGCGCGGCGAGCCGACCCCGGCCCAGGTCGCCGCCGCCGTCACCGCCATGCGCCTGCGCGGCGAGACGGTGGGCGAGATCGCCGCCTGCGCCCGCGCCATGCGCCGCGCCGCGGTGCAGCTAGAGCATCCGTACGAGGTCATCGACGTCTGCGGCACCGGCGGCGATGGCCTGCATACGCTGAACATCTCCACGGCGGTTGGCTTCGTGGCCGCCGGCGGGGGCCTGAAGGTCGCCAAGCACGGTAACCGCGCGATCACCTCCAAGTCCGGCACCGCCGACGTCCTGACCGCCCTGGGCGTCAATATCGACGCCACGCGCGAGCAGCAGCGCAAAGCGCTGGACGAGGCCGGCATCTGCTTCCTGTTCGCCCAGGCCCATCACGGGGCGATGAAGCACGTCTCGCCGATCCGCCAGCAGCTGGGCTTCCGCACCATCTTCAACCTGCTGGGTCCGCTGACCAATCCGGCCGGCGCCAGGCGGCAGGTGGTGGGCGTCTCGGCCCCGCGCTTCGTCGAGCCGATCGCCAAGGCCCTGGGCGCGCTGGGCGCCGAGCGCGCCTGGTCGGTGCACGGCTCGGGCATGGACGAGCTGACCACCACGGGCGAGACCGAGGTCGCCGAATGGCGCGACGGCCGCATGCACCTGTTCACGATCACGCCCGAGGCTGTCGGTCTGCCGCGCGCCTCGCTGGCCGACATCACCGGCGGCGATCCCGCGTTCAACGCCGCCGCCCTCACCCGCCTGTTCGACGGTGAAAAGGGCGCCTATCGCGACATCGTGCTGCTGAACGCCGCCGCCGCCTTCCTGGTGGCCGACAAGGTCGAGACCCTGTCCGAAGGCATCGAACTGGCGGCCGAAGTCATCGACCAGGGCCGCGCCAAGGCCGCCCTCGCCGGCCTGGTGGCCGCCACCAATACGGAAGCAGCCGCATGACCGACATTCTCGCGAAAATCGCCGCCTACAAGCGTGACGAAGTCACCGACCGCAAGCGTCGTCGCACCCAGGCCGCGCTCGAATCGGCCGCCCAGTCCGCCTCCTCGCCGCGCGGCTTCAAGCGCGCCCTGGTCGACGGCCACGCGCCCGGCAAGCTGTCGCTGATCGCCGAGATCAAGAAGGCCTCGCCGTCCAAGGGCTTGATCCGCGCCGACTTCGATCCGCCGGCCCTTGCCCGCAACTACGAAGCCGGCGGCGCGGCCTGCCTTTCGGTGCTGACCGACGGACCCAGCTTCCAGGGCGCCGACGCCTATCTGATCGACGCCCGCGCGGCGACCGCCCTGCCTTGCATCCGCAAGGACTTCCTGGTCGATCCCTGGCAGGTGGCCGAAAGCCGCGCTCTGGGCGCCGACGCCATCCTGGTCATCCTGGCGATGATCGACAACGTCCTGGCCGCCGAGCTGATGGCCGAGGCCAAGCGCCTGGGCATGGACGCCCTGGTGGAAGTCCATGACGAGGCCGAGATGGCTCGCGCCGGCGCCCTGGGCTCGGATCTCGTGGGCATCAACAACCGCGACCTGAAGAGCTTCGTCGTCGACCTGGCCGTCACCGAGCGCCTGAAGAGCCAGGCGCCGGAGGGCGCGCTGCTGGTCACCGAAAGCGGCATCTTCACCCCGGACGACGTCGTGCGGATGGAGGCTGCCGGCGCCAAGGCCATGCTGGTCGGCGAAAGCCTGATGCGTCAGGCCAACGTCACCGCGGCCACCCGCGCCTTGATCGGCTAGCGGATCGGGCATTCGCCATCTGGCGTTTTCCGCCGCGCCCGATCACAGTCCCTGCAACAAGAAGCCGCCGCGCGAGGAAACGCGAATGCACTGGGTCGCCCGCGTGGTGAATTGGACTCTCGTCGCCTTCTTCAAGCGCGAGGGTTGGACGATCGAGGGCTCGGCCCCGACGACGACCCGCAAGTTCGTGATCATCGCCGCCCCGCACACCAGCAACTGGGATTTCGTCTACTTCCTGGGCGCGGCCGACGCGCTGAACCTGAAGCTCAGCTTCATGGGCAAGGCCTCGCTGTTTCGCTGGCCGTTCGAGAAGCTGATGAAGGACCTGGGCGGCGTGCCGATCGACCGCTCCCAATCGCGCGACACGGTCCAAGCCATGGCCGACGAGTTCGCCCGCCGCGACGAGTTCATGCTGACGATCGCGCCCGAGGGTACGCGCGGCAAGGCCGGCGGCTGGAAGACCGGCTTCTACAACATCGCCCTGAAGGCCGGCGTGCCGATGGTGCCCGGCTTCATGGACTATAAGCGCAAGGTCGTGGGCCTGGGCCCGGCCATGATGCCCAGCGGCGACTACGAGAAGGACCTGGCGGTGCTGGCGGCCTTCTATGCGCCCGTCACGCCCAAGCATCCGGAACTGAAGACCATCCTCTAGGTTGGCTGGAGCTTGATCGCTCGCTAGGGTCCGCGCCGCTCTTCCTGAAAGGAATCGGATGCGGGCCCTCCTGTCCAAGCTGCGCCGCGCCCTCTCGCCGACGCCAACGCCGCCGCCGACGGACGCCGTGGCCGCCCCGCAGGAGCTCTGGCATCTGGTCGGGGCCGCCGACGCCGACTTCATCCGCGTGGGCCAGCAGTTTAAGGAGCTGTTCGTCGCCGCCGGCCTGCAGCCCCACCACGCCTTCCTCGACGTCGGCTGCGGCATCGGCCGCGCCGCTGCGCCCTTGGTCGACTATCTGGATGAGACCGGCCGCTATGCCGGCTTCGACGTGATGGCCCAGGCCATCGACTGGTGCAAAGCCAACATCGCCGTCGGCGACGAGCGCTTCGAATTCCTGCACGCCGACATGCACAGCGACCGGTACAATCCGGAAGGCTCGCAGCCGGCCAGCGCCTTCGTCTTTCCCTATCCGGACGCCAGTTTCGACTATGTCTGGCTGGGCTCGGTGTTCACCCACCTGCTGGCCGCCGATCAGGCCCAGTTCGCCCGGGAGATCGCCCGGGTGCTGAAACCGCACGGGACCAGCATCGTCTCCTGGTACCTGATCGACGAAGAGGCCCGCGCCAACACCGGCAACGGCGAGATCGCCTTCGACTTCGTCCACGCCCTGGACGGCTGCTGGACCGCGACGCCGGACCTGCCCGAGGCGGTGATCGGCTACGACCTGGAGCCGATCCTGGCGCAGTACGAAGCTCTGGGTCTCGACGTGCTGAACCAGGCCCTGGGCGTTTGGCGTCGCCAGCCGATGCAGGACCAGGACATCATCATCGCCCGGAAACGCGCCTAGCCGCCGAAGATGAAGTCGGCCCTGTAATAGCCGTTGGCGGGATCGAGGATGTTGACCGCATAAGGCGCCGTTCCGTCGGACAGGTCGGTCAGCCACGCGTCGTTGGACTGGGCCATCACGCCGACATGCTCGGTCGCGGCCGCCGCCAGCAGGAAGCCGACCATCGCGGCCTTGGTCCCGATCCCGGTCGCGCCGTCGCCGCCGTAATAGGCCAGGTAGTCGACGCGCGTGTCGATCAGGGCATGGACCTTGGCGTCCGTCGGCGTCGCGCCGAAGATGGCGGCATAGGCCTTCCTGGTGGCGTCCAGCAGCGACAGCGAACCATAGGCGGCCAGGAAGCTGTCCTTGGCCTCGCCGTTCTTGCCCAGGTTCACCG
>JAEXJH010000268.1 GCA_023445955.1 Pseudomonadota bacterium | reverse complement strand
GGATTGCTGCCACGTTGTGGCAGCAGACGATCCGCAAGCCTTGAACGCGCCTGTCCCGGAAAGTGATTTTTTGACGATGAGGCTGGAGGGAGCCCGCCCTCGAAAACGTCTACCTAACGAAGGACGCCAGCTCGCCCCTTACGGCTGGCGTACCTGCCGGTCGGGGAATTGAGCAGCCTCGACCGGCGTACCCCTCCTCCCGACATCTCAGTCCTTGATCGGCGCGTCCAGCAGCCCGATCAGCACGCTTTGCAGCACCTCGGTGGCGCGCTTGGGCGACAGGTCCTGGTCGCGGCGCAGCCGGCCCCAGGCGTCGAAGCTCAGCAGCAGGTCCATGGCCTCGAAACGCACGCGGTCCTTGGCCAGCTCGGGCGGCAGCTGCGCGCGCAGAATCTCGCGCGAGATCTGCACCATCTTGGCGTTCTCGATCGCCAGGGCCGGCGACTGCAGGCGGTGCACCTCCGAGGCGCGCTTGAACGGCGCGATCTTCTCGTAGGCCCAGCCCCGACGCTCGACCAGCTCCAGCACCCGCTCGCGCCAGGTCTCGCCCTTGAACGGCGTGTGGACCAGGGCCATCAGCTCGGTCTCGATGACCGCCGACATCTCGCGATAAAGGCTGTCCAGATCGTTGAAGTGGCGGAACACCGTGCGCAGGCCGACATCGGCGCGGGCGGCCACCAGCTCGGCCGAGGGCGAGACACCGCCCTCGCGCACCAGCTCCAGCATGGCCTGGACGATCCGGGCGCGGCTATCCTGCGAGCGCTTGCGGCGACCGTCGATCGCGGCCTCAGGATCGGCGTCGACTCCCGGACGAATATTGCGCACGGCGGAACTCACGGCGCTTGGCCTCCCACTTATGGCCCTTGCTTAGACCCGTGGAGCGCCGACGACCACCTAAAGCTTCAGAAGGTCGAGCCGGTTGGACCATTTGATCTCGGTCGAGCCGGCCGGCAGCGTGGCGAAGTCGCCGTCGCGGCCCACCTTCATCGGCCCGCCGAAGATCTCGCGCGAGCGGCCCAGGAATGGTCCCTCCAGCGCACGAACCGGCAGCGGTGGGATGATGTGATAGAACAGCACCTGCCTGACGCCCGCCGTCTTGGCCTCGCCGGCCACCGTCTCGGGCGCGGTGTGGTAGCTCAAGATATCGTGGAAGATATGAGCGTAGTTGCTGCGCCCGGCCTTCTTCGCCACATCCATCTGGATCGCCACCAGGTTCGGCGACAGGCCCTCGTGGACCAGCAGGTCGACGCTCTTGGACGCCTTGACTAGTCGGTCGGAGGGCCCGGTGTCGCCGCTGATCATGGCGGTGCGGCCCTTGTACTCGAAGCGATAGGCGACGGCGGGGTGGACCGGGTCGTGCTTTACCGGGAAGGCCCAGATCTTCAGGCCCGGCTTTTCCAGCACCAGCACGTCGGGGCCGTTCGGATCGGCGGTGAACACATGCGAGACGCCGCCGAAGCCCGAGGGCGGCATGACCGCCTCGCCGTGGTGGGCGATCCGGTAGCCGCGATCCAGCGTGTAGGCGCTCATGAACCCGCCTACCACCTGGTCCAGGCCCGGCGGGCCGTAGATCGGCAAAGGCTCATGCGTGGCCCCGCCGCCCCAGCGCTGCAGCATCAGCTCGCCCAGGTCGGCGATGTGGTCGGAGTGATAGTGGGTGACGAAGGCCGCGCTCAGTCGCGGCGGCGGCAGGTTCATCAGCAGCAGGTTGCGGGTCGAGCCCGAGCCGGAGTCGACGACGAACAGGTCCTTGCCGGCCACGACCGCCACGCAAGGCCCTGCCCTCTTGGGATCTGGCATCGGTGCGCCCGAGCCGCAGAGACCGACGTGCAGGCCGTCCGGCAGCGCGGCCAGCGGATCGGTCGCCAGGGCGGTCTCATAGACCTTGCGCAGGCCCGCCTCGGCCAACGAGGCGCGAAATAGCCATGCGAGTCCCAGGGCGACGGCCAGCACGCCAGCGACGGCGCCCAGCCCGATCCAAACCTTACGCATGCGTTCCTCCCGAACTTGACCCGAAGGCTCTATAATGACACTCATACTGTCAATATAAATCCGCCGAGCGGCGGCGAAGGGAGATGGCGATGGACGTGTTGCGCACGCCGGACGAACGGTTCGAGGGCCTGGCCGACTGGTCCTTCACGCCGCGCTATACGCCGGTGATGGACGCCGACGGCACGGCCCTGCGCATCCACCATGTCGACGAAGGCCCCAAGGACCAGCGGCCGATCCTGCTGATGCACGGCGAACCGTCCTGGGCCTATCTGTACCGCAAGGTGATCACCGACCTTGCCGGCCGCGGCCGGCGGGCGATCGCGCCGGACCTCGTCGGCTTTGGCCGTTCGGACAAGCCGGCCGCGCGCGGCGACTACACCTATGAGCGGCACGTGGCCTGGACGAGCGACTGGCTGGTCCGCAACGAGCTGACCGACATCGTGCTGTTCTGCCAGGACTGGGGCGGGCTGATCGGCCTGCGCCTGGTGGCGGCCTTCCCCGAGCGGTTCTCGGCCGTGGTGGTGTCCAACACCGGCCTGCCGGTCGGCTCGGGTAAGACCGCCGGCTTCGAGGCCTGGCTGAACTTCAGCCAGAACACGCCGGAGCTGCCGGTCGGCTTCATCCTCAACGGCGGCACGGCCCGCGATCTCTCCGACGCCGAACGCGCGGCCTATGACGCGCCCTATCCCGACGAGACCTACAAGGCCGGCGCGCGGATCTTCCCGGCCCTGGTGCCGATCACGCCCGAGCATGCCTCGGTCGCCGAGAACAAGGCCGCCTGGTCGGTGCTGGAGCAGTTCGACAAGCCGTTCGTCACCGCCTTCAGCGACGCCGACCCGATCACCCGCGGCGGCGAGGCGGTGTTCCAGTCGCGCGTGCCGGGCGCCAAGACGGTGGCCCACACGACACTGAAGGGCGGCCATTTTGTCCAGGAAGACAGCCCCTCGGAAATCGCCGCCCTGCTGGACGGCCTTGTCGCAAAGCTGCCCGAACGCGAGATGGCCGAATGAACGTCGTCAATCACGTCTTCCCCTCGCCCGAGCAGTTCCAGGACTTCTTCGGCGGCCCCGAGGACGGGCCGTTCGTGATGGTCAACCTGCTGAAGTTCCACGACAAGGCGCAGTACGAGGACGGCTCGGAGCCCGAGCTGTCCGGCCGCGACGCCTACAATCGCTACGGCGTCGAGGTGGCCAAGCTGGTCAAGGAACTCGGCGGCCAGATCCGCTACAGCGGCCCGGTCACCGGCCTGATGATCGGCGAGGTCGAGGAGATCTGGGACGCCGTGGCCCTGGCCGAGTACCCGTCCCTCGCCGCCTTCCAGAAGATGGCGCTGTCGGCCGAGATGCACGCCATCGAGCACCACCGCAAGGCGGGGTTGGCTGGGCAGCTGAACATCCGAACGAAGCCAGGTCCAGGCTTCTAGCGCTCGCGATACACCGTCCGGAAGCCGATGTGCGAGGCCCCGCCGTCGGGCGGTCCGGGCGTGCGGGCCGCCGGGCGGTAGCGGAAGCAGTAGTCGTCGGCGCACAGGAACGAGCCGCCCTTGATCACGTGCTTGGGCGTGTTGGGCTCGTCGGGGTCGAGGGCGCGGATCTGCGGCGGCCCGCCGGTCTCGATGATGCTTGCTGACTCCAGGCCCGGCTTGAACCAGTCCTTCGTCCACTCCCAGACATTGCCGGCCATGTCCACGAGGCCATAACCATTGGGCGGATAGCAGCCGACCGGCGCCGGCTGCGCCTTGTAGCCGTCGGTCCCCAGGTCCTGGACCGGGAACACGCCCTGCCAGGTGTTGGCGCGAGGATGCTTCGGATCCTGCGGCTGGTCGCCCCAGGCGAAGCGCTTGCCGACCAGGCCACCGCGCGCGGCGTATTCCCACTCGGCCTCGGTCGGCAGGTCACGGCCCAGCCATTTGGCGTAGGCCATCGCGTCCGCCCAGGCGATGTGGACCACGGGCCACGCCTCGCGGCCCTTGATCGTCGAGCGCGGGCCATCTGGGTGTTTCCAGTCCGCGCCGGGGATCACCTGCCACCATTGCGAAGGATCGTCCGACCTCGCCTCCTTCGCCCCCACGAAGACGAGCGAGGCCGGCGCCCGCTGCGCCGCCGACAGCTGGGCGTAGCGCGCGGGATCGAGCGGTCGTTCGGCCAGGGTGCGATAGCCCGTGGCCTCGACGAACCGCGCGAAGGCGGCGTTGGTGACTTCGGTGCGGTCGATCCAGAACGGCGCGACCTTGACGGTCTGGGGCGGCCCCTCCTCCGTCCGCATCGCCGCCGCGCCCATGGCGAAGTCGCCGCCCGGCAACCGCACCATGCCGGCCGTGCGGTGCGCGGGATCGGCGACCGGCAGATCGACCAGACAAGCCTTCGGCGCCGGCTTGCAGGCCGCCAGCGCCAACAGCATCAGGACAGGCAGCGCCCTCAGTTGTCCCAATAGACGTACTCGTCGCTGGCCTTCACCTTCTGGCCGCCCGGATGGTCGATATAGAAGGCGCCGGAGATCAGCGAGGGCCAGGCGGGCTTGACCATCTGGGCGTCCAGCTGGGCAAGCGTCGCCTGCAGCTCCCGCACCTTGTCGGGTCGCGCCTTGGACAGATCGTGGCGTTCGGTCGGATCGGTGTTGAGGTCGAACAGCCAGATCTTGTTCGGCTCCTGGGCGACCTGCAGCTTCCAGCCGCCGGCCATCACCGTCTTGTAGCGACCCGAGCGCCAGTACATGGCCTTGTGTGGATCGCCGCTGGCCTTGCCCTTCACGAACGGGACGAGGTCGACGCCGTCGATCACCCGGTCCTTCGGCGGCGGCGCGCCGGCCGCGCCCGTCGCCGTGGCGAAGATGTCCACGTGGCCCACGGGGCTGCGATAGACTGCGCCCGCCGGCAGCTGGCCCGGCCAGCGCAGCAGGAACGGCACGTGGATGCCGCCCTCGAAGAAGGTCGCCTTCCAGCCGCGATACGGCCGGTTGATGTCGGGCAGGCCGATATAGTTCGCGCCGCCGTTGTCGGAGGTGAAGATCACCAGGGTGTTATCGTCCAGGCCCTTGTCCTTCAGCGCCTGCAGCACCCGGCCGATGTTGCGGTCCAGGTTGCGGACCATGGCCCCGTAGACGCGCGTGCGGTGATCCTTGATCTGCGGCAGGGCGTCGTAGTCGGCCTTGGGCGCCTGCAGCGGCGTGTGGACCGCGTTGTAGGCCAGGTACAGGAAGAACGGCCGGTTCCTGTTGGCGTCGATCGACTTGATCGCCTCGTCCGTCAGGTAGTCGGTCATGTAGGTCGACGGATGAAACATCTTCGAGCCGTTGTACTGCACGGCGAACGGCAAGGCGCCCCACAGGAACTTGTCGATCGGGTCCCAGTCCTGGCGTGACTCCTCGACCGACTTGTCGCCGACCGGCGCGAACAGCGAGGCGCCGGCCATGAAGCCCAGGCTCTCGTCGAAGCCCTGGTCCTCGGGCCGCGAACCCTTGCTCCCGCCCAGGTGCCATTTGCCCAGGTGCATGGTGTGATAGCCGCGGGTCTTCAGCGCCTCGGCGATGGTGATCTCGGTCGAGGGCACCGCCTCGGTGCTGTCGTCCTTGGGCGTGTTCTTCACCTCGTCCTTGTTGAAGTGCGAGGGATGCATCGGGTCGCCCTGATGGCCGCCGACGACGCGCGAGAAGGCCACCGGCGTGGGGGTGAACTCGAAGCCGAAGCGAGTGGCGTAGCGGCCGGTCATGATCGCCGCGCGCGACGGCGCGCAGGTGGCGTTGCCGGCATAGCCGTTGGCGAAGGTGACGCCCTGGTGGGCGATGGAGTCGATGGCCGGAGTCGGCACCGCGCCGTTCGCGACGCCGCCGCCGTTCAGGGTGACATCGTTGTACCCAAGGTCGTCGGCCAGGATGAACACCACGTTCGGCGGCCGCTGGCCGGCGGGAGCCGTGGCCGGCCCCTGGACCCAGGTCACCGCGTGATTGGCCTCGATCTTCGGCTGCTTGGCGCGCGCGATCATGATGATCAGGTCGAAGCGGAAATGCCACGCCGCCACGCCGGCCGCGACCAGCACCACGACGATCCCCGTCAGCAACTTCCAGGCCTTCACACGCGCCTCCTTCTTCTCGTTGAGCGGAGCATATATTGACATTCATCGTGCCGCTAGATGTCATGTCCCCGACAGTTGGGAGGCCGTCACCATGTCCCTGCGCACCCAGATCATGCGAAGCGTGACCACCGCCGTGACCAGTCCGACCCGCCGCCGGATGGCCCGCGACATCGCCGCCCTCTCCGCCCGCCTGCGCGGCGAACGCCCGACGGTCCGCTATTTCCACCAGGCCGACGATCCCTATTCGCACCTGGCCGTGCAGATGCTGCCACGCCTGCGCGCTCGCTATGGCGTGGAGATCGACGCTTACCTGGTCCCGCCGCCCGAGGATTCGGCCGCGCCGGATCGCGAGCGGCTGCGCGCCTATGGTCTGCGCGACGCGGCCCGCCTGGCCCGCGGCCGAGGCCTGGGCTTTCCCGCCGGCGCCCAGCTGCCCTC
>JAEXJH010000267.1 GCA_023445955.1 Pseudomonadota bacterium | reverse complement strand
GGACGGGCGTGGGCTTGGGGGCCTCGGCCGGCTCGCGCAGGCGCAGCGGCGGCTCCGGCTCGACCTTGACCGGCGTGGGCTCGGGCGGCTTGGGCGCGGGCGCGACCACCTCGGCGACCGCCTTGGGTTCGGGCTCGGGTTCGGCGGGCTTCTCGACCGGTCCGGCCGCGGCGATGGCCGTGGCCTCGGCGATGATCGCGTCGGTGGCGGAGACCTGCTGGATCTCGGGCTCCGGCGTCGGGTCGGCGACGACGTCCGGTTCGGGCTCCGGAACGTGGAGGACCGTCTCGGCCTCGACCTCTTCCGGCGGCTCGGGCGCGTAGATCACCGCCGCTTGGCTTCCATCGGCCGCGGCCAGGGTCGGCGCGGGTTCAGGCTCCGGAGGCGGCGGCGGCGCAGGGCTGGGCTGCATCGGGGTTTCCGGCAGCTTGTAGCCTTCGTCGGCCAGGCGCTTGCGGATCACCTTCTTGTCGATCTTGCCGGTCGCGCCCAGCGGGATGTCGTCGACGATGATGACGTCGTCAGGCATCCACCACTTGGCGATCTTGCCCTGCAGGTAGTCGATGAACTCCTGCTTGTCGGCGGTCTCGCCGTCCTTGAGCTTGATCAGCAGCACCGGCCGCTCGTCCCACTTGGAGTGCGGCTGGCCGACCACCGCCGCCAGCGCCACCTTCGGGTGGCCGACAGCGATGTTCTCGATCTCGATCGTGCTGATCCACTCGCCGCCCGACTTCACCACGTCCTTGGCGCGGTCGGTGATCTGCATGAAGCCATGCTCGTCGATCGTGGCGATGTCGCCCGTGTCGAAGAAGCCGTCCTGGTCGAGGATATTGCCGCCCGCGCCGCGGAAGTACTCGGCGGCGATGATCGGGCCGCGGATCTTCAGGTGGCCGAAGGCGTGGCCGTCGTGCGGCAGGACGTTGCCGTCGTCGTCGGTCAGGCACAGCTCCACGCCCAGCGGCGGCCGCCCCTGTTTGAGGCGATACGGCATCTGCTGGTCGTAGGGCAGCTTTTCCAGCTCATCCGTCATGACGGAAAGCGTTCCGACCGGCGAGGTCTCGGTCATGCCCCAGGCGTGGACCACCTCGACATCGTACTTCTCCTGGAAGGCGCGGATGATGGTCTCGGGACAAGCCGCCCCGCCGATCACCACCTTCTTCAGCACCGGCAGCTTGGCGCCCGTGGCTTCCAGGTGCTGCAGCAGCATCTGCCAGACCGTGGGCACGGCGGCCGAGAAGGTCACGCCCTCGGTGTCCAGCAACTCGAAGATCGAAGCGCCGTCCATCTTGGCGCCCGGCATGACGATCTTGGCGCCGGCGCCGGGGCCGCTGAACGCCACGCCCCAGGCGTTGGCGTGGAACATCGGCACCACCGGCAGGATCACGTCGCGCTGCGACACGCCCATCACGTCGGGCTGCATGGTGATGAAGGTGTGCAGGAAGTTCGAGCGGTGCGAGTACATCACCCCCTTGGGGTCGCCCGTCGTGCCCGAGGTGTAGCAGAGGCCCGCCGCCGTGCCTTCGTCGAAACCGCCCCAGGCGCAGTCGGCGCCGTGCTGCTCCATCAGGTCTTCGTAGGCGATCAGGCCCTTGAAATGCGGCGCCTCGCCGACCAGCGGGAACTGCGCCGGCATGTGGCTGCGATCGGTGAACACCACCACATGCTCGACATGCGGCAGGCGCGGCAGGATGGCGGCGATGATCGGCAGGAAGGTCAGGTCGGTGAAGATCAGCCGGTCGCCGGCGTGGTCGGCGATCCAGGCGATCTGCTCGGGAAACAGGCGCGGGTTCAGGGTGTGACAGACCGCGCCGATGCCCATGATCCCGTACCAGGTTTCCATGTGGCGGCCGGTGTTCCACGCCAGGGTGCCGACGCGGTCGCCCGGCTTGATCCCCAGGGCCAGCAAGGCGTTGGAGACGCGCTTGGCCCGATCGCGGATCTCGCGATAAGTCGTGCGCACGATCGGCCCCTCGACCGAGCGGCTGACCACCTCGCGCCCGCCATGCCACTTGGCGGCGTGGTCGATGATCTTGTCCAGGGTCAGGGCCCCGTGCTGCATCAAACCCTGCATCTGAACTCCACGCTCCCGGCCGCTTATCATCGTTCACCCGAGGCTATCGGTGTGCGGCGCAACACGCAACGCGCCGCGCCCCCACAAGGGAAAAGAGCGCCGCGAACCTTGGTCGGGTATCCGACCACGCCGCGCCAATCGGTCGCACGCTCGATTTAGAGACTCTTGGTTGCGATGGGCGGATAGTTCCCCCTGAGCGAACGTGGTTCGTCGATAGGAGACGATGGCGTGGGCTGGCTGGCCGACACTCTGGCGGACGAGAGATTGGACGAGGTCGGCGCCGACATCCGGCGTCTCGGCGTCTCGCGTCTCGTCTCCGGCGGTCTGGCCGCCGGGATCATCGGCCTGGGCCTGGGCGCGGCCACCGCGCTGGCCTGGCTGGCCGGCTTCCTGGTCGCCGAGGGCCTGGCGACCCTGGCCTGCCGCAATTTCGGCCGGGAACGCCCGGTCACCCAGGGCGACCGCGCCGCCTTCATCCTGGCCTCGATCCCGGTCAACGGCAGCTGGGCGGGGCTGGCGGCGCTGCTGTGGATGCATGGCCCCGACAAGCTGAAGATCGCCGCCGTCGCCATCTGGTGCGGCCAGCTGGTCTTCACCCAGCAATATCGCCACCAGCCGCTGGCGCTGCTGATCATCAGCGGGGTGATCCCGGCCGCCTGCCTGGTCATCTTCCCCTTCTTCTTCATGCCCGGCGCCGACATGGTCACCCAGTCGATGCGCTGGTCGCTGGTGCTGCTGATCGCCGTCACGGTGAACGTCGCCCTGCGCAACCGCGCCGCCGCCCGGCGGATGGACGAACTGACCCGCGGCCTGCGAGAGGAACGCGAGCGCGCCCTGGAAGCCGCCCGCGCCAAGTCGACCTTCATCGCCGTCACCAGCCACGAGCTGCGCACGCCGATGAACGGCCTGTTGGGCATGGCCCACGCCCTTGAGCGCTCGCCCCTGAACCCGGCCCAACGCGAGCAGGTCGCCCTGATGCTGAAGTCGGGCGACAGCCTGATGCAGCTGCTCAACGACGTGCTGGACCTGTCGCGGATCGAGGCCGGCCGCGTCGAGCTGGTCCCCGAGACCCTGGACCCCCGCGCCATCGTCGCCGACGTGGTCGACGCCTGGCGCGACGCGGCGGTGTTCAAGAACCTGTCGCTGTTCGCCGACTTCGGGGCCGAGGTGCCTGGCTGGATCTACGCCGATCCGCTGCGCATCCGCCAGATCCTGACCAACCTCGTGTCCAACGCCGTCAAGTTCACCGCCGCCGGCCATGTCCGCGTCAGCGTCGGCGCCGAGCGCGCGGGGGACGCCTGGACCCTGCGCTTTGCGGTCAGCGACACCGGTCCCGGCGTGCCGCCGTCGGCCGCCGACCGCGTGTTCGACAGCTTCACCCAGGCCGACCAGACGATCTCGCGCAGCCACGGCGGCGCAGGCCTGGGCCTGACCATCTCGCGCGCCCTGGCCCGCCAGCTGGGCGGCGACCTGGAGCTGCGCGCGGTCCCAGTCGGCGCCTGCTTCGTCCTGACCATCCGCGCCGAGGCGGCTCAGGCGGTCGCGCCGGCCCCGGAGCCCGAGATCGAGGACGACGAGAACCTCGACCAGATCCGCGTGCTGATGGCCGAGGACAACGCCGTCAACCAGCTGGTCGTGCGCACCATGCTGGAGCCGACGGGCGTGGCCCTGACCGTCGTCGAGAACGGCGAAGAGGCCCTGAAGGCCATGGCCACGGGCCGCTACGACTGTGTGCTGATGGACATCAACATGCCGGTGATGGACGGCATCACCGCGCTGGAGGCCATCCGCGGCGGCAAGGCCGGCGACCCCGCCCTGCCCGTCATCGCCCTGACCGCCTCGGCCATGGCCGGCGATCGCGAGCGGTTCCTGGGGCTGGGCTTCGACGACCACCTGGGCAAGCCGGTCAAGCCGATGGACCTGATCACGGCGATCATCCGGGCGGTGAACCCCGAACCGCCGAACGAGGGGCTGCGGGCGGCTTAGGCTGCTGAGCGCCCTACCCCATCGTCTCGGCCAGCGCCCTCGCCTCATCCTCGAACGCATTCACCGTGTCGACCTTGCGCCAGGTGATCTCGCCCGTATCCCGCGACAGCTGGGTCTCCAGCACCGCCACGTCGGCGTCCGAGGCGTCGTTGACGCGGGCGGCCACGCGCTCGCGCAGCACCTCGGGCGGCGCTTCCAGCCACACGCCCAGGAAGCCGACGTCGCAGGTCTTGGCCAAGGCCTCGGCGCGGGCGCGCTCTTCGGTCTTCAGGAACACCGCGTCCAGCACCACCGAGCGCCCCGCCTTCAGGCAAAGCTCGGCGTCCGAGAACAGCTGGTCATAGACCTTGGCGCTCATCTCCGGCGTATAGGCCTCGCGCGGCAGGCGCTGCAGCGACGGCACGCCCCACAGGCGCTTGCGGATCTCGTCGGTGCGCAGCACCACCGCGCCCGGGGCCGAGCCCAGGCCGGGCGCGCAAACCCGCGAGAAGGTCGACTTGCCCGAGCCCGACAGGCCACCGGCCGCCACCAGGCTGACCGGCTTGGGCGCCAAGTGCTCCAGGGCGGTGTTCAGATAGGCCCGCGCGGCCTCGTCGTCGCCGGTATAGGCCCAGACGTGGGTGCGCACGGCGGCGCGAACGCTCAGCATCAGCGGCAGGGCCGCCAGACCCGTCCACAGGCCGTCGCCGAACGTACGGGCGGCCTCGTCCAGATAGGCGTTCAGCACCCGGCCGGCGGCGTCGCGGCGGCGGCGGAAGTCCAGGTCCATCAGCAGGAAGGCCAGGTCGTACTGCACGTCGATGTCCGACAGGGTGTCGTTGAACTCGATGCAGTCGAACAGGATCGGCTGACCGTTCTCGATCAGGATATTCCCCAGGTGCAGGTCGCCGTGGCAGTGGCGGGCGAAGCCGTCCTTGGCGCGGCCGTCCAGCAGCGGGCCCAGGCGCTCCAGCGCGATGTCGGTCTCGTGCACCAGGCGCTCGACCGCCTGCTTGCCCAGGCGCGCCGACAGGCCGCGCAGCAGGTTGGCGTTCGAGCGGATCGTGTAGCCCAGGGCCGAGACGCCGCCGCCTTGCGGGCGCAGGC